>NZ_JAGGQY010000051.1:0-250218 GCF_018613105.1 Bacillus sp. ISL-77 | reverse complement strand
AGGTACTTTTTCAGTGGCCTCCATAAATGTAGAGGGTTGGTTTAACGATTGATTTCCTTGACTCTGCCAACTTGACCATCCGTCAGCCGCACTTTAATGCCATGTGGGTGAAAACTTGACTTGGTCAATATATCCTTAACAGTTCCCTCAGTGAGTTTCCCGCTTCTTTGATCTGCTTTTAGGACTATTTTGACTAAAGTCCCAGGGACAATGTCTACTCTATTTTGACCACTAGACACCCATTTTTCTCCGTGAATTACTTACTTTTTTAGTCTGCTGGCTTTGCAGCTTTTTAGTTGCCTGTGAGCTATTTGAGCTTGAATTTCCTCCGGCCGCTTTGTTTTTCTTATTTTCCAACTGCTGTTTCATCGCTTCTTGAAGACTAATTTTCTTCTTCGGTTCTTCCTGTGGATTGGTTTGGTTTGAATCACTCATAAAAAATCCTCCTAATAAAGTGTTGACTTCATTATAAGCTATTTTCGTCCAAATAAAAATTTTTTTGACGTTATTTCTTATTTTTGGAATAACGTCCTTTATTTTTAATACCTATGTAATAGTGGGGGGTACATGTTATCCTGTTGATAATCAATATTAATTTATATTTATTATAATTTAGTATTGATTTTAATAAGATTTATATTATAATTTGTTTAAGCTTTAAAAAATAGTTTACGAGGTGATCAAATGGGTAATGGCAACAAACACTTAACAACAGGAAATGGAGCACCAGTCGGTGATAATCAAAATTCGATGACGGCTGGATCACGTGGACCAACATTGATTCAAGATGTACATTTACTAGAGAAATTGGCACACTTTAACCGTGAGAGAGTTCCTGAGCGTGTTGTCCACGCCAAAGGTGCCGGAGCACATGGCTATTTCGAAGTGACCAATGATATGTCAAAATATACAAAAGCAAAATTGTTTAATAGCGTTGGAAAACGTACACCTATGTTTATTCGCTTCTCAACTGTTGCAGGTGAACTTGGTTCAGCTGATACAGTTCGCGATCCGCGTGGCTTTGCTGTTAAGTTTTATACGGAAGAAGGAAACTATGATTTAGTAGGGAACAATACGCCAGTCTTCTTCATTCGCGATGCGATTAAATTTCCTGATTTCATTCATACTCAAAAAAGAGATCCTAAAACCCATTTGAAAAATCCAACTGCAGTTTGGGACTTCTGGTCACTGTCACCTGAATCCTTACACCAAGTTACCTATTTAATGGGTGACCGAGGACTTCCAGCAACACTTAGACACATGAATGGCTATGGCAGCCATACCTTTAAATGGGTTAATGCGGATGGAGCGGCAGTTTGGGTCAAATATCACTTTAAATCCGAACAAGGTGTTAAGAATATGGCACCAGAGCTTGCTGGTAAGTTAGCTGGTGATAATCCTGATTACCATACGGAAGACTTATTTCATGCAATTGACAAGGGGGACTTCCCAGCATGGAGACTCCATGTTCAAATCATGCCTTTTGAAGATGCTGAAACGTATCGCTTCGATCCGTTTGATGTCACAAAGGTATGGTCACATAAGGACTACCCATTAATCGAGGTTGGGCGTATGGTGCTCAACCGTAATCCGGAAAACTATTTTGCAGAGGTCGAGCAGGCCACATTCTCTCCTGGAACAATGGTCCCTGGTGTTGAGGCTTCGCCGGATAAAATGCTTCAAGGCCGACTATTTGCTTATTCGGATGCCCACCGCTATCGTGTAGGACCGAATCATAATTTGCTCCCAATTAATCGTCCAAAGGTAGAAGTAAATAACTATCAACGTGATGGGGCGATGCGTTCCGATCATAATGGTGGTGGTTCGGTTTACTATGAGCCAAACAGTTTTGGAGGACCAAAGGAGGAACCTGAACATAAACAAACTGCCTTCCAGGTTACTGGACTTGCTGAACAAGTAGCCTATGATCAAAATGACCACTACACACAAGCCGGTGATTTATATCGCTTAATGTCAGCAGACGAGCGTGCCCGCTTAATTGAAACAGTGGTAGGCGCAATGAAGCCAGTTGAGAGGGATGACATAAAGCTTCGTCAAATTCAACATTTCTACAAAGCAGACCCAGAATATGGTGAGAAAGTAGCCAAAGGGTTAAATCTAGCTATTCCTCAAGAGGTAAAGTGACTATGAAACTAGTAAAGGCCGTTCATTAAGATGAACGGTCTTTTTTCATGGTAACAAGAGCTGAGATCTAGTCAATTTTTTAATGATTAATCGAACTATTTTTGCAGGAATTTAAGGGCAATGATTAGAATTATATTAATATGATGATTCAAAAGGGGGATTAGCATGAGTATCCAGGTAATAGAAAAAGAAGAAATGAAAGTTGTTGGGATTTCATGGAATGGAACTTACTCACAAATCAGTACACTTCCACGTCTTTTTCAAGAAATGGTTAATCGACTAGAAGAAGTATCCTATCAAACGAAAGAACCTGTATTGATTGCACCTTTTCATAGCCGGGAAACAGAGTTCACCTATTATGTAACAACGCCCGTAGAAAAAATTGACGAAATTCCCGATGGTATGGTTGGATTTACGATTCCGAGTAAAAATTATGTTTTTTCTACCCATAAAGGAAAGCAAGAGGAAGTCGAAATTACATATCAACAAATATATGCTTGGATGAAAGAATATGGCTATGAACAGGATCACAACGCATTAAGCATTGAAGTATATAAAGAAGAGAATAAACATCTGTATGCTTCTGGGGAGCTTCACTTTGATATTTATTTACCGGTAAAGACTTATAAAGAGTAAACTAATTCTTTCAATGGAAGCAAGCTAAGGGAAGAAGCAATCACCTTAGCTTATGGATTTTATGTGAAATAATGATCAAATAATTTTAGAATGAAAATACTTTTTAGTGCGTTTCCCTTTACTGTTACAATAGATTATACTATCATTAATTTAAGAATTGTATATTCCTTCGGGGTCGCGTGACGGTCATAACTCAACCGATTGAAGTTAATTAAAAAGCCTGTGTTAAGGCTATTTAAAAGTGGTTTCTTTGATTTCAATTACTGGGCGTTCACCTGAACCACCTGAGTGAGATTTTAGACATTCGATTTGGACCGTATCAAAAATGGTAGTCAATATTCGTTTTCGATTCTCTAACGAGATATCCTGCCATTTGGTTTTAATATTTTCGATGATATTATTAATAACTTCAGAGGTTGGAGTTTCTTGGTTAATTTCGAGAGAGCGAGTTAATTCGTTCTCTTTTTCTATTTCGGCATCCATTTTTTCTTTGTAATCCTTTTTCGTTAGATCCCCATCCACATATAACTCTTTCCAGCGCGCTTTCCGTACTTCAATCCGTTTTAGTTCTTTCTTGATTTCTTTTGTATCAACTTCTTGCTGATCAGGAGCTTCGGTTTCAACTGGTAGATATTCAAGAGATTTAATAAATTCTTGTTCAATGGTATCCTCAGCAATTACAGGCATATCACAAATTTTATATTCAAAGCGGCCAGAGCATTTATAAAACCGGTGCACGGTTCCGTCAGCTCGATTCCTTTTTCCACCTGACATGGAATGTCCGCAGCGGGCGCATCTTAAAACGGAGGAAAAGGGGTAAACGGTCCTCGATTTCCAACCTGTATTCTTGCGATCTTTCCGTGTTTTCTTAATCTCTTCGTAAACTTCTTTGGTGATAATAGCAGGGTGATTACCTTCCACAATCACTTCCTCATAGGTACGGTTGCCTTGCTTCGTACGGTAATTCCACCTTAGAGCTCCATAATAGACAGGATTGGTCACGACATAGTCTACAGCACTATGATTCCAGTGAGCGCCTGTTCTGGTTCGTATCCCGTTCTTATTTAGTTCCTCAGTGATCATCTTCTTACCCTTGGTATGAAATGCTTCGAACATCCATCGTACCCACTTCGCCTCTACTTCATCAATAGCCAACTTACCTTGATCGTCCAGATAATAACCAAAAGGAGCACGGCCTCCATTACGGGAACCTTCCTCATGCTTTCTAGCCATCCCCATATAAGTTCTCTCTGCCAGCTGCTCTCGTTCAAATTGGGCAAGAGAAGCAAAGATATTGATTAACAGTTTGCCTTGGGCTGTTGTCGTGTCATAGGGCTCTGTGACGCTTTTAAAGGCAACCTTATTTTTTTCGAAAGTGTTTAGAAGAATATTGATATCCGAAACATTTCTGGATAGACGGTCTAATTTGTAAACCAATACCACATCGAAATGAGGAATATCTGATAATAACGACTGCAGCTGGGGGCGCTCCATGTCCTTGGCTGATCTGCCTTCCTCAACATATTCCTTGTAAATTGTCCAGCCTTGAGAAAAGCAGAAGGCTCTCATTTTGTCTAATTGCGCAGCAAGAGAATATCCTTCTTTTGACTGTTCCTCAGTTGAAACCCTGGGGTATAATGCTGCTTTCATGTTGTCTCACCTCCATCAACCATTATAAAACTAAAATAAAAGGTCAGTACGTGTTAATTATTGGTTACCTCGTTATTAACTACTTGCATTAAACGATTTCCGAATATATTCAATTCAAGTAAATGCTCTAAATAATTCGCATCGATGACCATTCGATTAATGTTATAAGGATCAACATTAAAAAAATTTAGTTGTTTCTTTATGGCCTTTAAATTGATGGCAAAATCATTTGGATAGGAGGGATGAAGAAACAATTCCATTACATGTGCATCTGAGTCACTATTTTGGAATTCCGACATGGGTAAAAACTCAAATTCATCGTCAATAGGAAAAAGATGCATTTTCTTGCCCCAGTTCACTTCACCACGATTCACCTCAATACAATACCAACGAGGAATAGGGTGACCTTCATCAACATCAAAATAGACCTTGTTTTTTCTTTTTACTTTAGTGGAGAAATATTGCTTGATTTCATTTGATGAGAATAAATCTTCTAACAAAGGATAAGTTTCCATTTCATATTGCTCCTTTTCCTCAGCAATCTTTGTAGGTGGGATAGGTAGATTAGGTAAACGAACATCTATTTTAGATTGAAGAATCCGTCGTTTGATTTGTTCCACTCTCTTTTTTGCTAATGATTCCGGAACTTTAAATACCATTTGTATCAACTTAATAATCTGATACTCGAAGGGCGGGAGTTCAAGCTCCTTAAGCATGAAGAAGGGGATAGCAGCATAAAGTTGAAATCGATTTGCCTGAGCTTCCTGCAGCTCCCTAAATTTTTTACTCATATTCTTGGTTTGGTCCCCACAATGTAAGATGGGATGACCTAGTTCATGAAAGAAGATCTTTCTTTGATTTTCTTCAGTTTCGTCAGGATCCAAAAAAATTACGGAAAAATCATCTTCCCAAATCGCCCGTTGCGGACCATTATTTGAAAAGTCTAATTCTATTTGAAAGAGATTTGCTACATTTCGAATAGCTAAATCAGAAGGAGTTATTATATTTCTCTCCATGAACATTTTTTCTATTTTCCGTTCGGTTTCAGTGAGAGTATATCCACTTAGCACTGTACATTCCTCCAAAACTAATCAATTATATTGTTATTATACGAATATATGTTCGATTTTACAATAAAAAGAAAATGTCCATATTATGGACATTTAAAAATAGAATTACTGAAATCATATTTATTAATTTATTCACTGAATACTTTTAAAAAATTCATCAACGTTATCAACTTTTGAAACTAAATTTGGAATATCTTTAAAAGAAAGATTTGTTATGCAACTTCTCAAATAGTATGTTTTCTCATTGGTATTTTTGTTCGTTCTGTACCCCAACTTTGCATTAATAAAACCGGTTTGTTCAACGATTGGATTCTCTGATAAGAATTTAGCAATTTCATTCGATTTTACTGTGTAAAGTGTAGTGTCTTCTTGTTTATTATAATATTGTCCGATCAAATATCCAACAATAGAACTACCTTGCATTAGTATAGAGGACACAAAAAAATCACTTATTGGATTGCCTTTGTCAACTGAATATACATCAGTTGATAGTTTCATTAATTTTTTATATGAATCAGAATTAGGAAGGACTATCCTAATTCCCTCAAAGTCTTCATAGGAACCTAACGATTCAATTTCTTCTGGAGAATAATACACCCGTTTTTCCTCTTGTGTAGCAATGTCAGTTGCTGCTGATTCTTGTACCAATTGGTTTTGCATAACATTCTCAAATTTTTCACTAATTAATTCAGATAAAGCTTCGTGGATACTTTTTTGGATTAGAGGCCGAGCAGTATTAATAAATTGCTGCGTAACTTTAAATTTAAAACGTTCTTTTATGACAAATCTAATGAAATCGTCATTAGGAGTATCGAAAATCTCCTTAATTACTGACTTAAAAGATTGAGAGTAAATAAGTGATTCGGCCATAATTTTTATGCTTTCATAGTCGTAAAGGTTTTTAGAAAACTTAATCAAATTGTTAAAATCTTCATCAGTATAGTTTGTAATATTAAAAACAAAAAACGGCTTGGGATCCATTATATTTGCGTCATTTAGATCTGTAAAAAAATGATACTCTACTCCGTTTGTTAAGATACCTAGTCGAACGCTAGGAAAAGTACTAAAATATCTACTAAGTTGTGGAGCGCTTTTTGTAATTTTATTGTTTACAGATTTAGCTTCAACAAAAATTTTGGGTGCACCATTTATAGAAATAGCATAGTCAACTTTTTCATTCTTTTTATGGAAATCCGCTGTGAATTCTGGTGTTACTTCTTGAGGGCTATATATATCGTATCCAAGTCCCCTGAGGAGAGGTAAGATTAAAAACTGTTTCGTTGATTCCTCATTTTTAATTAAATCTTTGTTGTCATTAACAACTTTGTTTAATGTGTCTAACGTTTCAATAAGATTCACTTTTTGTGTTCTCCTTCGCCCCTAATTAATTTTTACATTATCATTATGTAATCCCATGTTCGTGTGAAAAAAGTCCTTATGTTTTTCCAAAATAAAAAGACACCTAGCCAAAAAAATATAAGTCTTGGTGTCTTTTTATTTATCTTCGTTGCGTTCTTTAGTCATTTTCCTCTTTTTCAGTTCCCGGAAAATTTCAAGTTGGATTTCTAAATGTTCTTTTTCTTCATCAGTTAAATTGTCAAAATCATGGAAGGCGGTGTTGATTTCTTCGTTTTTCTTTTTTTTACCTGCACCAATATAGCCAGCTTTACTCATTAATTCGTCATAATCAACTTTTAATGCTTTCGCTAATTTTGCAAGTGTTTCAGGCTTGGGATTTTCTCTTTTCCCATTCTCTATCCTAGAAATTTGAGCAGCACTTACCCCAGCATATTGGGCTAATTGGTTTACGCCTAAATTTTTTGATTCTCGTATCTTCTTTATATAAGCTCCAATTTCGGTTGTTTCTTCCGAATTCACTTATTTCACCTCAATCGGAAAATAGTATCTACATATATTTAAATACAATATTACCTGCAGGTAAATGGTTTGTTGTTAAAAGTATTACCCGTAGGTAAAAACGGTAAATATTACATAATCGAAAAGTTGTTGTAATTTTTTTTGATTTATCTATTGCCTACTGGTAACGATAATGCTATATTATTACCGAGAGGTAACAAGTAGGAGGTGTCGCAGTGAAACTAACATTGAATGTTGAGAAAGTTAAAGAATATATGAAGTTTAAAGGTTGGGATGAAAGGGCTCTTGCGGAGGAAATGGGCGTTTCTTACGAACAAGTTTACAGAGTGTTTAGAGGACTTCGTAATCCAGGAAATGAATTTATTGCCAAAATTTTAAAGGCGTGTGCCGGAGCTGATTTTGAACAGCTATTTATTTTTGATGAAGTGTTACCTAAAGGGAATGGTAATTCAAATATTAACTTTTAACCCTGGAAGGAGGAAGCAACTTGGTAATCAGGTTGAATGAGCAACAATCTAAAATCCTCATCGATATCGCCATAAAGGATCTGCTGCCTAAGGAGTTAGAAAAACGGAAGAAAGAAAAGGAGCTCTTGAGGAGGGTTTGAAGTGGAGAAAGAAATACCCTACGAAGTGGTTAAAGAAAAGTATCAATAATTCGTTCAGTCCTTTCTTTCCGGCGAACCTGGTACCGAAAAAACGGAACTGCTTCCAAACCTTTGGGCAGTAGTGAATAAGAAGCACAATTTCAGAGCAACCATTGAATGCGAATTTCGACGTACTCTCGGTTCGATGGGCAAAGTAGAATGGTTTGCTATTGTGACAGAGCTCGATCCAAAAGGTTTCGAAAAGGATAAAAGTAATTTCTTATTAGAGTTTTAGGAGGTGCTTTTGTGGATCATGCAATTGATGGTTTAATGGTTTATTTCGAACTATCTTATGAAGAACTGGTCAAGGAATGGAAATCTGGAGAATACAAGAAATTGATAGATTGTCCTTCATACAAAGAAGCAAATACCTATCGCGATGCACTCAATGTCCATGTTAAAGGTTGTTATCTTCCAGCATTCATTAAAAGTCACATAATGCCGCCTTTATCAAAACAAGTTAGAGAGCAGCTCGAAATTGAAAACTTCTGGGCAGAACAGGATGGACGGTGAAAGTTATGAAAATTGAAGTGATTGAGAAGTCCACTGGCAAGATCGTCTGGACGGAGATTCATTACACCAATACGACACTTTTCAAAGCACTGGAGCAGCTTAAAGAGAATAATTTTAATCCTGATTATTTCCATTTCAAATTGAAAAAAGCCTAACTAGGCTTTCCTTTTTAGCCATCATGCAGTTTTTGGAGATAAAAACTTGGAATATTTGAAAGAGGTGAGGCATATGGGATACATCGCATCTGGAATGATCTTTATCGTAGGCTTGTTTTCATTATACTTCCTGTTTTGGATGTTGGACTTGCTTCCGAAGGAAGGTGAAAACAATGAGAGGAGGTGGGAGAGATGAGGTTGGCAACTGTCATTCAAATCGGTGATTGTCAAAGTTATGAAGAAGAGAAAGCACAGGTTTTGAAAGAACTAAGAGCGCTTTTACTTACGTATTCTACGTCACAAGAAACAGCACGTGCTTACATCCAGAACGCGATAGCGTTTATTAAACAAGAATAAGACCCATGCGTCAACATGAGTCCAGAAAAAAATATTAACCTAATTCATTATATCAAATTCTAGGAGGAATCATTCATGCAAATTTCAATTAATATCCAGGCGCCTGAAATCGCTAAGGCGATTGAATCACTAGCGGCAGCATTATCGGGTAAGTCAATTCAAGGTATCGCATTAAACGGAGGTGAGATTGCAAAAACGGCTACTGTCCAGGAATCCACTCAGCAGACGGCTCCAGTAACTCAACCAGCACCTCAGCAAGCAAACGTGGTCCCGTTCCAACAACAGCAACCAGTACCAAACGTGGTTCCGGTTCAACAAGCTCCGGCAGTGCAACAACCACCCGTGCAACAACCACAGGCTGTGCCAACATCTGCGCCGAGTTACTCGATGGATCAGTTAGCGGTTGCCGCCACTCAATTGATGGATGCTGGTCGCCAGCCTGAGTTATTGTCACTTCTTGCTTCTTTCGGCGTTCCGTCGCTTATGGCTCTACCTAAAGAGCAGTACGGAGCATTTGCCACTCAGCTTCGAGGAATGGGGCAAATATTTAATGGCAGAGATTGCACATGCTGAACGTGCCCATGCCGTTCTTTCTGCCAGCGCATCGCATCGATGGTTATCATGCACACCTAGTGTACGGCTCGAAGAACAGTTTCCAGAATCGACCTCAACTTTCGCTGAGGAAGGCACCCTAGCACATGAGATCGCAGAGTTGAAGTTACGAAAGCATTTTGTCGAACCGATGAGCGCTAGAACCTTCAACACTCGCTTAAACAAAATGAAAAAGCATGAGTTATTTCAGGAAGAAATGCTAAAACACACTGATACCTATCTTGAGTACTTACAGAAAATTTCGATTGCTCTGTCTACTAGCCCTTATGTTGCGGTAGAAAAAAAGATTAATTATACCTCATATGCACCCGAGGGATTTGGTACCGTGGACTGTCTTATGATCGGCGGAGACACCCTATATGTTACCGATTTTAAATATGGTAAAGGCATACCCGTAAGCGCTGAAGACAATCCGCAAATGAAGTTATATGCGCTCGGTGCGTATCTTGCGTACAGCTTTTTGTATCCGATTAAATCGATTCACCTGGCTATTATCCAACCAAGGTTAAACAGTATTTCAGAGTACTCCTTAACATTGGACGAGCTGTTAGCTTGGGGAGAAGAGATTAAGCCCATTGCTCAAAAAGCATTCAATGGGGAAGGTGAGTTTGTTCCAGGCGAACATTGCAAATTCTGCCGTGCAAAGGCCAAATGTCGTGCTCGTGCAGAGCAGTATTCGGCTCTCGAGGATTTCAAAATGATGAAACCTCCTCTGATTAGTAATGAAGAAGTAGGGGAAATCCTAGCACGAGCTGAGAATATCGAGGCATGGGTAAAAGCTTTAAAAGAGTATGCGCTTGCTGAGGTGTTAAAAGGAAAAGAAATTCCTGGCTGGAAAGCTGTTGAAGGTCGCGGATCTCGTTCGTATGTGGACCAAGATGTTGCATTTGCTCACTTGAAAGAAAACGGTATTGATGAAGCGATTCTTTTTGAGCGTGTGCCTTTAACAGTTTCTAAGATTGAGAAAGTACTAGTTAAGAAAGAATTTAAGAGTTTACTAGAAGAGCCTGGGCACGTGAAGAAATCAACTGGCAAGCCTACCTTGGCACCAATTGGGGATAAGCGAAAAGCGGTTGTCTTAGCGCCCGATGCAGCGGCTGATTTTGGGTGAAAAGAGATCGAAAAAAGCGATATCGGCGGTTAAGGGAAATACGTCAGGAAAGAGACTATCAATCTGGGACAATCCAATATGCAAATAGACCATACACTTTTCGTTCTGCAAGAGTCAACTTATTAAACGGGAAAGCCATTCCTGTATATGTAACTACTAATCAATTTATTAAAAAATACAAAATTAAGATATAAGGGGAAATGAAAAAATGACAAACCAAACAAATCCTACTCGTGTTGTAACTGGAGAAGTACGTTTCAGCTATGTGAATCTATTAAAACCTCGTGCAAGCATGCAAGGAGGCGAAGAAAAGTACAGTGTAACCATTCTTCTTCCAAAATCAGATGTAGCTACCAAGCAACGCATCGATGCAGCCATTGAAGCGGCTAAGCAAGTCGGTAAATCAAAATCATGGAATGGAGTTATCCCGCCGATGGTAGCTATTCCTGTGCATGATGGCGATGGAGTGAAACCATCTGATGGAATGCCGTTTGGCGAGGAGTGCAAAGGTCACTGGGTATTTAGTGCGTCAACTAAAGTAGACCAACCACCTGTAATCGTGGATGCCAACTTGAATCCAATCATTAACCCTACGGAGGTATACAGCGGAATGTACGGAAAAATTGCAGTAAATTTTGGGCCTTATTCAAATGCTGGGAAGAAAGGTATTGGATGTTATATCAGTAAAAACGTTCAAAAAACGCGAGATGGAGAACCTTTAGGTTCATCTGCTCCAGATGCTTCATCTGATTTTGGTGGAGCTCCTCAGCAACCTGTGTACGGTCAACAACCTAATCCATACCAGCAAAACCCGTATGGCCAACCGCAATACCAACAATCACCGCCTCAATATCAACAACAGCCTCAAATTGTAATGCCGGGTAATATGCAACCTCAACCTGGCTATGGACAGCCTCAACAACCGGCTCAGCAATTTGATCCGATTACCGGCGCACCGATCACTGGCGGCGTGTACGGGATATGATCAGAACCTTAAACATTGATATCGAAACTTTTTCATCCGTAGATATCAGGAAGGCGGGGCTCTACAGATACGTAGAGTCTCCGGACTTTCAAATTCTACTCTTTGCTTATTCCATCAATGATGGTCCAACACAAATCATCGATTTAGCACAAGGTGAACAGATACCTTCAGATGTAATGCAGGCTTTAGGTAGTCTCCAAGTAATTAAAAAAGCTTATAATGCCGCCTTTGAATGGTATTGCCTAAGTAAGTTTCTTGGTTGGTCTCCTGTCACTTGGCTAAATATGTGGCGATGTACCATGTTTCACGGGCTCTATTGCGGCTATACTGCGGGATTAGGGGCAACGGCAGTAGCACTTGGTTTGCCTCAAGATAAACGGAAAATGAGCGTTGGAAGCTCTTTAATTAAGCTATTCTGCACACCTACTAAGCCAACAACTAAAAATGGCGGTCGTACCCGAACTCTCCCACATCATGAACCTGATAAGTGGCAATTATTCAAAGATTACTGTATCCAAGACGTTGAAGTGGAAAAAGAAATTGATCGAAAGCTTATTCACTTCCCAGTACCTGAACAGGAGCAAAGACTTTGGGAGATGGACCAACGGATCAATGTCTATGGTGTCGCTGTCGATCACCAGTTAATCGATGGCGCCCTTCACATATCCGATCTTACAACGGCAGTCCTGACGATAGAAGCAGCCAACATAACTAAACTAAGTAATCCAAACAGTGCTCAGCAAATAACAAAATGGTTAGCCGATAAGGGCATAGAAGTTGAGAACTTACAAAAAGAAACTGTCTCTAATCTCGTTAAAGAAACCGAAGGGGAAGTAAAAAGAGTACTCGAGATTAGACAGGAACTATCCAAAACAAGCGTAAAAAAATACCAGGCTATGAAAGAAGCTGTTTGCGCCGATGGCAGGGTGAGAGGACTCCTGCAGTTCTATGGAGCAAACAGGACAGGAAGATGGGCGGGCAGATTGGTGCAAGTTCAGAATCTTCCGAGAAATTACTTGGAAACTCTTGATCTTGCCCGACAACTTGTTCAAGAGAAAAAGAATAAAGCGCTCCAATATGTTTACGGTAATGTTCCTGATACTCTTTCACAATTAATCCGTACGGCGTTTATTCCGAGTAAAGGACGTATTCTTCGCGTAGCCGATTTCAGCGCAATAGAAGCCCGTGTGATTGCCTGGTTAGCTGGTGAACAGTGGAGACTGGACGTATTCAATACACACGGAAAAATATATGAAGCATCAGCGTCCCAAATGTTCGGAGTATCAATCGAATTAATCAAAAAAGGGAATCCCGAATATGACCTACGGCAAAAAGGGAAAGTGGCCGAGCTTGCTCTAGGTTATCAAGGTGGATCAGGTGCGCTGATCAGTATGGGCGCACTCAACATGGGGTTAACGGAGGAAGAATTACCCGATATCGTGAGACGTTGGCGGACAGCCAATAAAAGAATACAAGATTTATGGTACAGCTTAGAATATGCCGCACTATCCGTTATGCGAACAGGTCAGCCAGCAGGTGTCAGAGGATTAATAATGGCTCGAGAGAGTGATATTCAAAACGGGTTGGATTTTCTAACGGTTACCCTTCCGAGTGGACGAAAACTGTTTTATGCCAGACCGTTTCTATCCGAGAACGAATTTGGGAAAGAAGCGCTCTATTATTACGGAATAAATCAAACCACTAAAAAGTGGGAAAAGGTTCCGACTTACGGAGGGAAATTAACGGAGAATGCTGTACAAGCTATTGCCCGTGACTGTTTAGCTGAAACCTTAACTCGCTTAGAAAATGCCGGACATCAGACGGTTATGCACATCCATGATGAAGTGGTGCTTGATGCTCCAATCGGAGTAAGTTCGCTTGAGGAAGTATTAGAAATCATGAAGCAGCCTCTCGCCTGGGCACCTGGCTTACCGTTAAATGCGGACGGATTCGAAGCAGCATATTACAAGAAAGATTAGGCTGATGAAAATGGAAACTGAAATGTGGCACCGTGATGATTGTGAAAAATGTGGTAAAAAAGTCGGTTGTGAGAATTTAACCCAAGGAGGGTTATGCGAAGAGTGTGAATATGAAAATGGATAATACGACCAAATTACCAAGCAAAGAGGTGTTAATATGTTGGAATTTATTAAATTCGATATTGATCTCCTTAAGGACGAAATGAAGGAAGCAAAAGTGATTCGAACAACATCATCTTCTGCAATTGAAAAAAGATACCAAAACAAGAGTGGTCTTCAGGAGATGTTGAGGAAGAATGCGCTTTTTCAATTTATGTATACGCCCTCAAAAACACTGCCAGTTAAGGTTGCTGGAATCATGGTCAACTATAAACTCTATGAATCTTTTATGAAAAAACTAAAAGGATTTCAAACAAAATTAGTGATTGCGGAGGATAGTCTAAAGCTCGAATACTGGAGGCACGGATCATCAAAAGCCACGTTGGAACTTGTGGACATCTCCCACTACTTTGAAGGCTTTAAACACATTCCTGTTGCGGAGATCCAGAGAGATGCCTAAGAAAAGAAAACGCCATCGTAAATGGGTCCTGTTATTCAGACTTGAGGACGGTCAGCCGGTGCACTTATACGAACCTCTTAGTTTTGGCGAGATTAATAGCCGATTACTGAAGGGCTGGAAACTAATAGATTAAGAGGGTGAGAGAGTGAACGTTTATGACTTTTATATCACACCTGATGAATATGAGATAGCAAAAGAAAATGGGGTAAGCCGTCAACTACTGGATCTGAGAATAAGGACACTGGCATGGGAAAAGGAAAAAGCTATTCAAACGCCCCCGCATGAAAAGAAAAGCCTAAAAGAATGGGTGGAAATTGCTGAAAGAAACGGCATTTGCTATAGCACATTGCGATATAGAATCAATCGATTAGGCTGGGAACCAGAACGCGCGGCTAATCAACCCCTGCAAGATAGAGCAGCCATCGCCAAATATGCCAGTGATCGCAGTCGAAAGTATCCAACTAAGTATAAGAGGATGGCAGAGCAAAATGGTATCCCTGAACGGACTTTTTACAGGCGAATGAAAGAGGGTTGGGATCCTCAAATAGCGGCAACCCGTGCCCCCATGACTTCATCGGAAATAGGGTTACTTACGAAAGAAAAACGAAATTTTAAGCGGTTATTTTTAAAAAAGAAGGGAGTTGTGGTAAATGGATAAAGGATCAATGGAAACACTTCCTGTGTTAGAAGACCTAATCAATAAACCTAGTCATTACCATAAGGGCGGCATAGATGTGATCGCCATCATGGAATTATATTTCCCACTTGAACAGCAAATAGGGTTTCACCGCGGGAACATGCTGAAGTACTTACTTCGCTACCGAGATAAAGGCGGTATTCAGGATTTAGAGAAATCTGGATTTTATGCACAAAAATTAATCGAGTTAGAAAAGAAAAGGAGAGAAGAACTTGGGGATTCTGTATCGGGCGTGTAAAGAGGTTATGCGGCAGAGTTACATCCAAGACTTACTCGTAATAGGATTCACTGAAAATAAGGAAGGAATTAGTGTCTATGACATGAAAGACGAAGAGCTTAGACATGAATTAGCTCTAGCTACATTCCGAAAGAAATCTATCGAGAACGATCAAAATAAATGGTTTTAGGATGGAGGGTGCCCCGTGGGAAAAGCGTGGACAGATGAGGAAGAAAACCTTCTTAAAGAACACTACAAAACAGATGGTAAAAAAGCCCTGGCAAAAAGGTTAGGGAGAACAGTTGCCTCCATTGAGAGTAAGGCTCATGCATTAGGAGTTTGGGAAAGGAAGAGGGAAAAAAGGAACAGCTGGACGAAAGATGACTTGGATTTCCTCCAAGATCGTTGGGGCCAGATCAGTTTTAAAACCATTGCCCAAAAGCTTAATCGTTCCGTTGACGCAGTGAAACAGAAGGCCTTTGATTTATCACTTGGAGACGCGAGCTTATCCTTCGAAGGGATTACTTTACATCAACTCGCTCTAGCAACCAATATTTCCTACAGTGTGTATAAAAACTGGGTGAATCTGTATGACTTTCCTATCAAACGAAAAGTGTTCGCATATGAAATGAAAGTTCAAGTTGTCCGCTACCACGACTGGTGGAAATGGGCGGAAAAGAATAAGCAAATGATTGATTTTTCCCGAATCGAAAAGAATATCTTAGGCGCTGAACCTGATTGGGTAGAAGGAAAACGGAATGCCGATTTTATCAAACGGACCAAAATTAAGAAAAGCCATAATCAAGCTTGGACAACAGAAGAGGACAATATTTTAAAAGGTATGCTTAACGCATATAAACATACCTATCCAGAAATCGCACAACGTGTGAACCGCAGCGAGGGCGCGGTAAAACGTAGAATACTAGATTTAGGGCTAAAAGCTCGACCTATTCGTTTGAATAATCATATTAAGTATACACCAGAAGAAGTGAAAATGATTGAAACCCTTTTTGATAAAGGAC
Source organism: Bacillus sp. ISL-77 (assembly GCF_018613105.1). Lineage (NCBI taxonomy): Bacteria > Bacillati > Bacillota > Bacilli > Caryophanales > Bacillaceae > Bacillus > Bacillus sp. ISL-77. Next base: position 233,986 of record NZ_JAGGQY010000051.1, on the reverse strand, counting down.
ATTGCCTCGAGGACATCGCGTCAAGGATGAACAAAAGTGCCATAGGAGTCCGCGGGAAAATGGAGCGGATGGGGTACACCTTCAGGAACGGAGTGCCTAGTAAGAAGAAAGAAAAGAAATCGGATAAGGAGCTGATACTCAGTGGATTTAGCAAAATTGTTCCTACTGCAGAAAGAATTGGACAACCATATTGAAAACGAACACCCGCGAGAAGAAGGCGAGAGCCGTCTCTCTTATAAAGTTTTAGCCTTACTTGTGGAATTGGGAGAACTGGCCAATGAGGTGCGATTCTTCAAGTTTTGGAGTACGAATCGACGCCCAAGAACACAGGCGGTAAGGGTACCAACGATGATGGAAGAGGATAAAAAATACTACAATCCTACATTGGAAGAGTACGTGGACGGATGGCATTTTATCCTCTCCATTGGTCTTGAGCTGCAGATTAAAGAAGTTGAGATATCCGCATGTAAACGTGAAAATTTAGAGGATCAATTCATCGGTTTATATAACGTGATTTCTCTCCTTGCTGTTGGATTTCATCATAAGTACAACGATGTTGTTTCAGCCTACATTGGCCTTGGCGAAATGCTTGGTTTCACGCCAGAAGAAATTGAAGGGGCGTATCTGGTCAAGAACGAAATCAATCACAAACGCCAGGAGGTTCATTACTGATGCGTGAAAACGATAGTTCTGTTGATATGGATAAATTGCATGAGTTTTTTATGGCGGGAGAAAAGATTGCAGTAATCGCCTTCAAATTTGGGGTTAGCGAAGGATACATCCAACAAATTATAAGCAAAGAACGGAAGCTAATTCCCGAAAAATGGCCAAAACGTCAAAAGCCAATTCCGGAGTTACAGGAAATTAAAGAGAATCTTGAAGCCATCCAAATGCAATATGACACACAAGGATATGTAAGCACCAACGATGCCGATGATTTAGTCAGATATTGCAAAGTCCTAATTAAAATGGTGGAGCAAAGTCGTCCAGGGCCTAAAAAAGCCAGTTACATGGACCTGGATGACGAGTAATGAACTGCCATATCTGCGATAAAAGCACAAAAGTGTATGATGTCCGTCAACGGAAAAAAGCTAGAGTCAGACGGAGGGTTTGCCTTGCTGGACATGCATTCCTCACCTACGAAGTAAATGAGGATCGTTTTAATGAACTGCTAAAATATGAAACTTTATTTCTTAGAATCCAAAACATCGTAGAAAAGGAGGATTAAAGAATGTCCGAACAAGAACGCTTATCCTTTCTTTTAAGCTATCATCGCAACTTAAGCCTGCAGCTCGCAAATGCGGAATCGTGTGAGCGAGAAAGCATTAATGCCGCGCTCGGCAATCTAGAACTAAAGATCGAAGCCTTACTTTTTAAAGATTAGTCTAATTTACCTAACTGGTGTTCAAATAGAGTAAACAATCGAACTATAGGAGCGGTGCTTATGGATGATATCGATTACCAGGCTCTCACGGAAAAACTTAGCAATGTAACGATGCAAAATAAGCAGCTTAGGCGGGCAAATATCAATAAGGATAAAACGATTAAGCACCTCGGGAGAGTGATAAAAAAACTAAAAGAAGAGGCTGCTAAGAATAAAAAGCCGCATTATCGGAATGGACCAAAACGGGGTAAGACCAGGAATGGCTAAGGCACTATTACTTAAGGGAAGGACGTAACATGAGAGATTATCTGAATGCCACAGAAAAGAATCAATTTATGGTGATGCAGTCCATCCTTCAGTTGATGCAGGGAAAACGAAACGAAGGAAAAGACGGTCCAAAAATAGGTACGATGCTGGATGAATGGACGAAAAGAAGCAACATGACCAAAGCGGAACACAAAAGTCTCAAAACGGCAGAAACGTATTTAAAAAAGTTTTTAACATCGGTTTATGATCGTTTGAGCCCAAAAGAACAAAGCCTCATCGATAAAAAAGTCATGAAGTTTGATTTTAAGCTGGTAGACGATTACACCCTTAAACAAGTACACAGGGATATAGCGGATCGTTTCGTCAATGCAGCCGTGCCAAGAGAGCAATTTTACAAATGGTGCGAGGAAATCATGTGTGTTAAGTGCAATGGCTGCACAAAGAACTGGAATGAATGTGATCTGCATCAGGTATTTGATAACAATTTTGTCCCAGAGTCCGGATTCGATTGTACCAATTGTAAGTATGCGTATCAATTAGATTAATTTGTCGAAGTTTGGTCGAATTAGTTGCAAAGAACGAATTGGAGGGTTTTAAGATGGAGGTTATTTATGCTCATCCATATTGGACGACTTTATGGCTCATCATAGCTTTTAGTTGTTTAAGTCAAATCGGACAGAAAGATTAAGGCGATATTGACAAATAAAAACCCTCAGGCAAGGAGGAAGCCTGAGGCAAAGAAATGATATGGCAAGGAATTGGCATGTCTAAATGTGCTTAATCCCTTGCTCTTAATTTAATGTTTTACTAATAATATCTTATTTATTCCAATAATTGTAAAATGTGCAATTGACCCAAATTGCGACATACGGAGGCTAAAGGCAAAAACACACAAACGAAGGGGAGTCAATTTGTGTGTTTTGCAACATTTACTATAAGGATTGGGAGTTAAAAAAATGATGCTTTACAGCGTCGATTTTATTATTTTCTAGTTTATAAATTTTATTCTATAAAGGCGTGAATATTAAGAAGATTTATTTCCCCATAATCTTTCCAGATCTAGCGGAACAATTTCTCGACCATTTATTTGTTTATGAATTATAGGATTTTTGAAGGGGTCATAATAATTACCACCATCTTCATTAATATATCGTGCACGTACATCAACACCTAGAATGCTTTTAATATTATTGTGGTAAGTCATTTAAAAAATCATCTCCTTCATTTATTTAATTTTAATTATTATCTTTCTTTGGTTTTAAAAAAATTCAATATTTTTGTGCGTAGTTCGAAGAAAATATGTATCAACTTAATTAGTAATAGATAAAACACTTTGTTTAATTAATTTGTATTACTGTCCTTGTTAACCAATAACTTTCAATTGGTTAACAAACGCTCAAGCAACGCCCTATGTTACTTAAGAAGCCTTTTAATTATTACCTCAATAATTAAAAAGGCAATGACGCTAGAAAAAATGTGGCAAGTGATAGAAAGGGCAATTTCCAAAGATGTCACCTCATTTCTGTATCTGAGATGCTGCCTTCAAGGTTAATTTATGGAGTTATGATGGGAGTCGTGACAAATAAGGAGAGAATTTAAAATGAGTAGTTTAATTGATTTAAGTAAAAATGTCCAAGTGGTTAACCAAAAGGAGGCGCTTTAATGGAGCCGCTTCAGTACAGTCAGCTGTTTTACAACGAGGCTATCTATTGGCTAGAACAAAGATGGCAACGGAATTTAACACCTCACGAAAAGCACATAGTAATTGAAATTTACCGTTTTGTTCGAACAGAGCAAGCGGAGGAAGAGATTAAAATTCTTACGATGACGTAAATTAAGGTGATCAAATGAGTATGAATATCACGAGTATGCAATACGACAGACAAATAGTAATAAGTGCAGCCGGTAGTCGTAAGGCTACCCAGTGGCCAGCTCAAACCTTATTTTGGTCAGACATGGTGGAGCGGTTACGGACAGCGGTACGGGGCACGGAAACTCTTAATGAATATCTCAAACTACCAAAATCTCAACAAGACGAGCTTAAGGATGTAGGTGGCTTTGTAGCCGGTACACTGGCTGGTAATCGAAGAAAAGCTTCCAATGTCACAGGCAGAGATATCATAACCCTTGACCTGGACAATATCCCAGCGGGTGGTACGGCAGATGTACTTCGCCGACTCGAGGGGCTGGGTTGTTCTTATGCGGTTTACAGTACCCGAAAACACGAGGAAAGCAAGCCGCGGTTACGTGTGCTTGCTCCTCTCAGTCGAACAGCAACAGCGGATGAATATGAGCCGCTTGCACGGAAGTTAGCTTCGATTATTGGAATGTCCTTGGCGGATCCTACCACGTTCGAAGCGTCTCGATTGATGTACTGGCCTAGTTGCTGTGTCGATAGTCAATATGTTTTCCGATTTGGGGACAAACCATTCTTAGATACGGACGGACTCCTAGCAACGTACGGGGATTGGCGGAATATTCAAGAGTGGCCAGAAGTACCTGGTGCTGGTCAAACGCATGTCCGTTTAGCAGCTAAGCAGGGAAACCCAACCGAAAAGCGCGGGGTCGTTGGTGCCTTCTGCCGCCAGTACGATATTCATTCAGCGATTGATACCTTTTTACCCGGTATCTATACGGCAACTGATGACGGCAGCGGAAGATACACCTTCATAGGAGGTTCCACGGTTGGCGGAGCAGTCATTTATGACGATGGGCTGTTTCTGTATTCCCACCATGCAACGGATCCGTGTAGCGGTCGATTAGTCAATGCGTTTGACCTGGTTCGGTTGCATAAGTACGGGGAGCATGACGATGAAGCTAAGCCGGATACACCCGTAAACAAATTACCTTCCTTCACGTTAATGAGTGGATTTGCACTAAACGATGCAGGAGTTGCCGCCGTATTAAACCAGGAACGATATGAAAAAGCGGTTGAGGATTTTGGTAGTCCTGTAGATCCAGGAGTACCGGCTACAGAGAATGACCTAAATTGGATGCGTAAGCTCCAAATTAACTTAAACACAGGTGCACCATCTAAAACTACCGATAACATTTTAGTCATTTTGGACAATGATCCGATGCTAAAAGGACGGCTTACGTTCGATGAATTTGGTAATAGAGGGCTTGTTCTCGGAGCGCTTCCGTGGAGTCCTTGTGCTGATCGCAGGCAATGGACGGATATCGATGATGCAGGATTAAGACATTACCTTGAACGAACATACGGCATTACCGGGAAAGAAAAGATTCTGGACGCAGTAGCTTTATGTGCGCACAGGCATACGATTAATGACGTTTGTGAGTACTTAAAAGGGCTAAGATGGGACGGAATAAGGCGATTGGATACGGCGATAATTGATTACTTAGGGGCAGTGGATTCAACTTATATCCGTGCTGCTACGCGTAAATCGATTGTTGCCATGATTGCAAGAGCGATGGATCCTGGCTGTAAGTATGACTATATGCCGATCATTGCGGGTCCACAAGGTTTAGGGAAAAGTACGTTTTTAAGTATTCTTGGTCAACGCTGGTACAGTGATTCCTTGCAGACATTTGAAGGAAAAGAAGCCAGTGAAATGATTCAAGGCGTATGGTTGAATGAAGTCGGGGAATTAACAGGTATGACAAAGTCTGAGACCAATGCCATTAAGCAATTTTTAAGTCGCAGAGAGGATATCTACCGAGAGCCGTTTGGACGTCGTACAAAGGCGTTTCCGCGCCGATGCGTATTTTTTGGAACCACAAATGAAAGTGAATTCCTGAAAGATCGGACTGGAAACCGACGTTTTTGGCCAATTGATGTTGGCATAAATCAGCCAGCAAAAAGCGTTTTTGAGCAATTAGAAAGTGAAGCACCGCAAATATTGGCTGAAGCTTTTGCATACTGGCAATTAGGGGAACCCTTGTATCTAACAGGAGAGGCATTGGAAAAGTCAATAGAACATCAGGAAAACCATCGGGAGAGCAATGTAAAGGAAGGTATTATCCGTGAATTTATTAGTCGACCTATACCGGTGGAATGGGAGAAAAGGGATATCAGTGAACGACGTTTATATTGGTCGGGCGAGTTCGGGAAGGTAGAAACAGAGACAGTTAGAAGGGATCGCATTTGTGCAGCTGAAATATGGACAGAGTGTTTTCACAATGATATTAAGTTTATCAAACAAGCGGATACACGGGAAATTAACAGTATTTTGGGGTCTGTACCTGGTTGGGATTCATACCGGGGAAGGTTTGGACCATACAGTTTTCAGCGTGGTTTTGTACGGAAAGCAAGTCTGTGACACTGTTGACAATCCATGTTGACAGATTTTCAAGTGTCAACAATCCATGTTGACAGATTTTTAAGTGTCAACGTGAGTGTCAACAGAAGTGTCAACAGGAAAAACGTTGGTATATCTATATTTATTATATATTGTTGACACTTTGACACTTAAATATATAAAAGTAATAGAAATAAATAAATAGGGATATAGGTATACGCCTAACACGCCTATTTATATATAATATAGGGATTTTTACGAAGTGTCTGCCAACGACGTTATCGGAGGTTTGAAAATGCGAGAAAAACAAATCGAGTCTTATCTACGAGATCAGGTTAAAAAAATCAAAGGAATCGCCTATAAATTTGAATCGCCAGGGAATTCAGGTGTGCCGGACAGGTTAGTCCTTCTCCCAGGAGGAAAAGCTTATTTTGTAGAACTGAAGGCACCAGGTAAGAAATCAAGACCCTTGCAAATTGCACAGCAGCGAAAAATTTCGAACTTAGGATTTCCAGTTTTGGAGATTGATAGCAAGGAAGGCGTAGACATATTCATCCACACAGTTCGAGGTGATACAAATTGACAAAATTTATCCCGCACAACTATCAAAGGTACTGTATTAACCGGTTACTTACGACTCCAGCACTTGGACTCCTACTCGACATGGGATTAGGAAAAACCGTTATCACCTTAACTGCCATTATGGATTTAAAATATAATCAATTTGCTGTAAACAAAGTCTTAGTGATTGCACCGAAGAAAGTAGCAGAAAGCACATGGGCAAGGGAAACCGAAAAGTGGGATCACCTGCAGCTGTTGCGAATTTCTACCGTCCTTGGATCCGCAACGAAACGAGTACGAGCTTTAAACACCCCTGCAGATATATATGTCATCAACAGAGAGAATATTCCTTGGTTGGTCGAGCATTATAGAAATTCATGGCCGTTCGATATGGTCATAGTGGACGAGTTTAGTAGTTTTAAAAATCACCAGGCGAAACGATTCAAAGCATTATCCTGGGTGCGGCCGCATATTAAGCGAATTGTCGGATTAACCGGAACGCCCGCACCAAATGGGTTATTGGATCTGTGGGCGCAGGTGTACTTGCTAGATAGCGGAGAACGATTAGGCAAAACCATCGGAGGCTTCCGGGAAAGATATTTTGAACCTGACCAACGGAACCGTGATCGCGTTTTCTCCTATGCCCCTAAAGCCGGCGGAGAGGAAATAATTCAAAGCTTAATCGGTGATATCTGTGTCAGCATGAAAGCCGAGGATTATTTGGAGCTTCCGGATATTACGTATAACACCATTCCCGTTGTGTTAGACAGCAAAGCCCAAAAAGCCTATGACCGACTAGAAACAGAAATGCTGTTGCAGGTAGATGAGTCCACCATCGATGCAGGATCCGCAGCGGTCTTAACCAATAAGTTACTGCAGTTATGTAATGGAGCTGTGTACGATGAGAACCGAGAGATTGTGAACATACATGATTGCAAGATTGAGGCATTCATGGAATTACTAGAAGGATTAAACGGAAAGCCTGCCTTGGTGTTTTATAATTTCAAACACGATAAAGAGAGAATCATAAAAGTATTGAGTAAAACGAATTTACGGATTAGAGGACTAGAAACCGACCAGGATCAAGTGGATTGGAACAATAAACAGATTGATATTCTTCTAGCGCATCCTGCTTCTGCAGCCTACGGCTTAAACCTTCAGCATGGAGGAAATCACGTCATCTGGTTCGGGCTTAACTGGTCCTTGGAGTTATATCAGCAAGCCAATAAACGTTTACACCGACAAGGACAAACAGAGAAAGTGATTATTCATCACCTAACGGTTGCTGGTGGAGTAGATGAGGACGTAGCAGCCGCTTTGGAGAATAAGACAAGCACGCAAGATCAGTTGATGTTCGCATTAAAAGCAAGAATTGAACGAGTCCAGAAAGAGGGGGATCCAGCGTGAAGTTGAGCGAGGAGCAATTGGAGATTATATCTAAAGCCGCAGCCCAAGCGGTATACGAATACCTGGAGAAGGAAAAACAAAAGCAGAAAAAGGATAAACAGGACCATCGTTTGCACAATATCAAACTCTTATTGCAAAACTACAGAGGATTAGTTTTACATTGTGAAACACTTAAGGCTGAATTAACCGAGATTGACTCAACGTCTATTCAGGATTTAGACGTAAGCACGATTAGCGTTGAATCCATCGAATCCATTAAGAGAAGCAGGGAAAAGTCCATAGCGATGGTATTGTTTATTCAAGGGAAAATGAACGCCTATAGACAATCTTGTAACGAGGAGGAGATGAAATACTTTCGAGTGTTGGAAAAAAAATATCTAACAACGAAAAGGTTTACAATCAAAGAAATAGCAAAGACAGAGAATATCGATCGGACTACTGTTTATCGATACATCGACAAGGCTGTTGAGGATTTACCCATAATATTTTTCGGGGTTGCGGCGATTGACTTCAAATAAAAAACTGCGACAAATCTGCACCCATTTGCGACTCTTTCTGTGTTATTATGATAGTGTGAAATAAATATAATTATGTATATTTCTTAAAGCACCCGTTATTTATAGCGAGGTGCTTTTTATATGCGAGGAGGATGGACATGGACAAGTGTAAGACCTGTATCTGGGCGGATGAACGGAGCGGAACAAAGCTTTTCTGTCCGTTCTCTTCTTGTGTAAAAGTAGAAAAACTAGACAAAGAGGGAATCTTAAAAGCCGTGGAAAGTCGAATGCAGGCTCTTAAGGATTATATAGATCGTGATTTTGAAGGAGGACTTACTGGATACAACGAGGCCTTCCGTGAACTAAAGTACTGGAAAGAAGCCATTGAACGGGGTGAGTTTGATAGCAGGAGGTAGGTGCAGATGTAGCTATGGATTGGGAACTAATAAGACACGAGTATGAAACCACGGATCTAACTCTGAAGGCTATTGCAGAAAAGTTCGGGATTAAATTAGGGACATTGAAAAGTCGCAAAAGCCGTGAGAGTTGGACAAGGGACGCAACCTTTAAGAAGGATGCAACCAAGAATAAGAAGGTTGCAACCACTAAAAAGGATGCAACCTTCAAGCCGGTTATCGAATCCAAGGATTTGAATGATAAACAAAAACTTTTCTGTCTTTATTACATCAAGTATTACAACGCAACGAAATCATATCAGAAAGCGTATGGGTGTGCTTATACGACAGCTATGGTAAATGGCAGTGGACTACTCAGAAACACTAAGGTCGCCGCTGAGATTAATCGACTTAAGGCTGAACAGCAGCAAGGTGTATTTTTAGACGGCATGGCAGTGCTTCAAAAGTACATCGATATTGCTTTTGCCGACATCACTGATTTTGTACAGTTCGGCAAGAAAGAAGTACCTAAATTTAATATGATAACGGGGGAACCTGTTCTTAATGATCTAGGGGACCAGGTAGTAGATACCTATAACTTCGTTGATGTGATGAATGCGCCAGAGGTAGACGGTACGATCATCACCGAAATCAAACATGGCAAAGAGGGCATATCGATTAAACTGGCAGACAAGATGAAAGCCCTTGAGATGTTAACAAAGTATCTGGATTTAATTCCTGATCACCATAAGCGAAAGCTAGAAGAAGAGCAAGCTAAGCTTAACCGAATGAAGTATGAATTAGATAAGCGCGTTGTTGAATTAAGGGAACGAGAAGAAAAAACAAAGGGCTGGTAATCATGGCAAAGTATGCGGTACTTAAATCTTTCTATGCTTCAGAGAAGTGGGTAAGCTTTAGGCTGGCACTGATCAATGAACGAGGCACGAAATGTTCTAGATGTGGAGAACGAGTCGCAAGATCAAGAGACCTTATTGGTCACCATAAGATAGAGCTAACTCCTGAGAATGTCCATGATTACACGATCAGTTTGAATCCTGACAAAGTGGATCTGATCTGCTTCAACTGCCATAACAAAGAGCATAATCGTTTTGGGCAAAGAGCGGCTAAGCAAGTCTATCTGGTGTATGGACCACCGATGTCAGGGAAGACGAGCTATGTCCGAGAGAACATAAGTCGAGGGGATATCGTTGTGGATATGGACAGACTCTATGAAGCTGTTACTATGCTGCCTAGTTACGATAAGCCAGACCAATTGTTTAGTAATGTCATAGGGATTCATAACCTATTGATTGATAACATTAAGACTCGTTATGGTAAGTGGACGAATGCCTGGGTAATTGGTGGCTATGCTGACAAGTACAAGCGTGAGAAGCTGGCCAATGACTTAGGAGCAGAGATCATCTTCTGTGATATAAGCAAAGAGGAATGCCTAAGGCGGTTGAGTCTTGACCAGGACAGGAGATACAGACAGGATGAGTGGCGAGGATACATCGACAAATGGTTTGAACAATACACGAAATAACTATAGATCTTGTCGAATCGAATTGTGTGAGAAATTTAAACAATTTATGAATTGTGTTAACAGCAAACACAATTAACCCCTCCCCCATCAAAAAAAGTTTAAAAGCTTTAGAAGAACCGTGGAAAAAGCCCTTCCGTGGTACATTCCTTAAATTTTGAAATTCGATGGGGGTTTTTGAGATATGTTGAAAAGTGAACTTTATCGACAAGAATTGTCGAAATTGATTGAGATTTTTAAGGATGTCGAGGATTCGAAGCGGAAGCTCGTCGAGGGGCTGCTGGAGGATGCCGCATTCTTAAAAGCTGAAAACGACATTCTAAAACAAACCATTTCAAAAACAGGGATGGTAAAGATCCACCCGGAATTTCCCGAGCTGCAGAAGCCGACGGAAGCGGGGAAACAGTACCTTAAGAATATAAATAGCTATTCTGTTGTCATTAAGACGCTGAATGGGGTACTAAATAAAAACATAATCGAAGAAGAAGATGATCTGAGTGATTTTGAATGATACAAAATGTCTTGCCACACTCCTTTCTGCTGGAGTACATCAACAAATGCAAATCAGGTGAAATAATAATAGGTCAAGAGCTCATGCAAATGCTGGACGTCTTGCTCACTCATTTTGAAGATCCCGATATAAAAATAGATTTTGAGGATGCCAATAAAAGAATCACTTTTATCGAAACCAAATGCAAACATTTTGAAGCACCCTTCGCCGGGAAACCATTTCGTTTAGAGTTGTTTCAAAAGGCGTTCATTGAAGCAACCTATATTTTCAAAATTTTTGATGACGAGATTGGTCGCTGGGTTAGGTTATACCAGGACGTCCTATTCTTAGTCGCCAGGAAAAATGGAAAGACTCCACTTATCTCAGCAGAATGCCTTGCTGAGTTTTTTTGTGGGGAAATGGGAACGAGAATTCTGTGCGCAAGCAATGATTATGAACAAGCGGATTTGATGTTCCAGGCCATTAATTCCATGAGAGAGGAAAGTAAGTCTCTCGTAAACGTAACCCGAAGTAATATTAAGGGCATTTTCTTCGGCAACCCTAAAAAGCCAAAGAAAACGGGGAAGTTTAGTTATAAAAATAAAGGCCAAATCAAAAAGATTTCAGCAAAGACCGGCGCCAAGGAAGGAAAAAATATTAAAGTTGGCGCTGTCGATGAAGTCCACGAATTGAAAGATAACACTTCAGTAATGCCAATCCGGCAAGCTGTATCCACACAGGATGAACCGTTATATATCGAACTGACGACAGAAGGCGTGGTCAATGATGGGTATTTAGACGGGCGATTAAAAGAAGCAAGGCAAGTATTAAACGGTGAATTAGAAAGGCCGCGCTGGTTAATTTGGATGTATACGCAGGATAACGAGCAAGAGGTTTGGCAGGATGAAAGTTCCTGGGTTAAATCCAATCCCGGGCTGGGTGTAATAAAAAAACGAAGTTTTCTTCGAAAAATGATTGATGAAGCCAAAACAAGTAAGGCCATGCGAGTCTTTGTTATGTCCAAGGATTTTAATATCAAGCAAAATAATGCTACCGCTTGGTTGACTCCCGAGGATATCAAAAATGAAGAAGCTTTGAACATCGAAGATTTCAGGAATTCTTTTGCTATCGGATCGGTCGACTTATCTAAATCAGGCGACTTAGCGAGTGCAAGGGCGATCATAATGAAATCAGGCAGCCAAAAAAAATATATGCTTCAGAAATATTTTATTCCGGAATCCAAATTGCTCGATTTGAATAAAGAGGATAAAGCCATGTTCGAGGGATGGATTCGACAAGGTCTTATTGAGGTGTCCCCAGGAAACGAGAACGATTTTAGTCTTGTGACAGCTTGGTTCGTAAATCTATATAAAGATTATGGAATTCGAGTGTACAAGGTAGGCTACGATAAATGGTCTGCTGTTTATTGGGCAAAGGAAATGGACAGTTTTGGTTTTGATTGCGTAAGGGTCCCTCAGGAGTGGGGAAGCATGTCAGAACCGATGAAATTAGTTGAAGCTGATTTGAAGAGTAACCTTATAAACTACGGCAATAATCCCATCGATAAGTGGTGTCTCGAAAACACGGCATTAAACATGAATTCAAAAATGGAAATCATGCCGACCAAGGTTCAGGGTAAAGAAGACAAGAAAATCGATGGTGCTGTTACGATGATTATTGGTTATAAGATTTATATAGACAACAGAACAGAATTTCTTTCACTTGTTGGGAGGTGATGACTTGGCGCTAAAGGACGTGCTAAAAAACATATTCACCAAAGATAACCGAAACATGCAATATGCAAAACTCCTTGATGGGTTCGCGCCGATATTTAGCCAGTTCGGAAGGGATATATACGCATCAGATGTGGTCCAAACGTGTATCGATATTATAGCGACGGAGTGTAGTAAACTCCAGCCTAAACATATCAGAACTGATAATACAGGGATGATGAAGAATGTTAACGGCGGATTGAATCGGCTTTTTAAATTCGCTCCGAATGAGCTTATGACGACAAAGGATTTTATCGAAAAGATTGTTTGGCTGCTCTTAATGAATTATAACGCTTTTATCTACCCGACTTATGATGTGGTGACGAGTAAAGGGGTAGTGAGTAAGGTTTATACGGGTTTCTATCCAATCAATCCGATTCAAGTCGATTTCTTGCAAGATGAATCCGGTACTCTTTTTGCCAAGTTTTTATTTGCTAATGGGCAAGATTACACTTTACCCTATTCGGATATTATCCATTTACGGAAAAAGTTTTCTGTAAATGAAATCATGGGCGGCGGAATAAACGGGCAGCCAGATAACACAGCTATTTTAAAAGTGTTAGAGATTAATGATACGGTTTTACAAGGATTGGGCAAAGCCATTCAAACGAGTTTATCCATCAGAGGTATTATCAAAATAAATACCATGCTTGATGACGCAAAACAACAAGCAGAGCGGAAACGGTTCGAAGAGTCATTGAAAAGTAATGAATCGGGCATAGTGACCCTCGACTTAAAAAACGATTATAAGGACTTAAAAGTAGATCCAAAAATAATAGACAAAGATACAATGCAGTTTTTGCAGGACAAAATATTAAACTATTACGGTGTTTCTGTTCCGATTCTAAGAGGGGATTTTAATGACGAACAGTATCAAGCGTTTTATGAAAAAACGTTAGAACCGATTATTATCTCGCTTGGCCAGGCATTTAGTAAAACGATATTTAGTACGCGTGAATTAGACGTGGGGAACGAAATTGTGTTTTATCCTCAAATGCTTTTATTCACAAATACTAAAAATAAAATCGCTGTCGCTGATATTCTTGGGAATCGAGGAGCTTTGACCAATAATGAATTGTTACAACTGTTTGGTTACCCTCCATATGATGGCGGGGATGTCAGGAACATGAGTTTGAATTTTATCGACGTCAGCCTGGCCAATGAGTACCAGATGAAGAGAGCAGACAGAAAAAGATCGGAGGGGACTTAGAAATGGGTAAGAAAAACAAATTACCACTCAAGGAAGAGCCAGTCATTCGCAGTTTTGGAATAGCTGATTTAAGAGCTGCTGATGATGAAAATGTTATTGAAGGACATCCTGCAGTATATGATCAGAAAACACTCATTGGGGGGTATTTCAACGAGATTATAGAGAGAGGTGCTTTCGACGGCTGTAATTTTGATGATGTCCTGTTTTGTGTAAACCATGATTTGAGAAAAATTCCACTTGCCAGGAGTCGTAGAAATAATGGCAGCTCCACAATGCAACTGGCAACTGACGAAAAAGGGCTCCACATTAAAGCGAGTCTTGATGTGGAAGGAAATACAGAAGCAAAAAGCCTTTATAGTGCAGTAAAAAGAGGTGACATCGATGGGATGTCATTTATTTTTTACGTGCAAGAAGAGAGATGGGTGGACCTTGATAAAGAAATCCCCACTCGGTACATTTCAAGAATCAAACAAGTACGAGAAGTAAGTGCTGTCACGTTCCCTGCTTATTCAGGGACTGATATAAATGCCCGTGATCAAGCCACATTGGATAATGCGGCAAGAGCATTGGAGAATGCTCGATCAGAGTTGGATAACTCTAAAAACGAGGTAGAAGCTTTAAGATTAAAAATAAAAAACAAAGGACTGATATAGCATGAATAAAAAGAAATTGTTAGCTTTATTAGGTAAAAAAGAAGCACGTAAAGCCGAGTTAATTAAAAAATCGGATGCATCAGAGGATGTTGCGGAATTACGTTCTATCGGTGGGGAATTAGACACGTTAAACGGAGAAATTGCTGAACTTAGAAGCATTACTGACGCAATGCCTGATGAGCCAACAGAAGCAGGCACTCCACCAGTAATTGAAGGGGCAGGAGAACTACGTAGCACTCCTGTGGGCCAGTTAAACGTCTTAGGAACATATGGGGTAGGACAAGCCCAAGCACCAACTGGAGAACAAAGAGAGGCTGACCTTACAGTTAAATTCGAATCGCGCGGCGCAGATTTAAAAGCAAAGAAAGCTGTAACGTTTGAAATCGAAGAAATTCCAGAGCTTCGTGCTGTGACTATTGGTGGAGGTACGCTAGTAGTTGAAAAGAAATACAGCAATACCCTTAACCCTAAATTTAGCCAAGTATCCTCTTTGGTCGACGTAGTAAATGCCGTTCCTTTACTTGGCGGAGAAAGCTATACAAAAGGTTTTGAGGTCTCATCTGGTGAAGGGGATTACACCACGGAGTCTGGGGACTATAAAGAAGCGGAACCAGTATTCGACTATGTCACAATCGGTAAAGCTAAAATCACTGCTTATGCTGAGATGACAGACGAGTCTATGAAGCTACCAAACGTAGATTACCAAGCAATGGTGGCTAAAAATATTGGAGAAGCTATTAGAAAGAAACTCACAAAACAGATCATTGTCGGGGCAGGCGGCGCAAACGCTGTTACTGGAATCTTCAATGCTCCTGCTAACGTATTGCCTACGTCTTCTGATTTATCCATCTCTGCTATTGATGCTGATACTCTAGATAAAATTGTACTAGGTTATGGCGGAGACGAAGAAGTTGAGGGCGGCGGATACTTGATCTTAAATAAAAAAGATTTAGCTGCCTTTGCTGCTGTTCGAAGCACTACGGGCGAAAAGCTTTACAAGATTAAAAAGAATGGGAACACAGGAACGATCTCATCTGATGATAGCTTTGAAGTGCCTTTCATTATTAACAGCGCTTGTGCACCTTTATCATCAGATGCTACTGTCGCTAATACGTATTGCATGGCTTACGGGATGATTCATTGCTATGAGATGCCAGTGTTCTCTCCTGTTACTGTAGAAGAGTCACGTGACTTTAAATTTAAGACTGGCCAGATTGCTTATCGCGGGGCTGTTTGGGCAGGCGGTAACGTAACGATGTATAAAGGATTTACTCGTGTTAAGAAAGTAGCAGCAGTTTAAGTAAAACTTTGAAAAGGCCTATGACTCTATAGGCCTTTTTCTTATGAATAGGAGGTGCGCAAATGGCTAAGAAAAAAATTAAACATGAAGAAGTGGTAGAACTAGCTGAGAAAAACGACACTGTATTTTTCAAAGCGAAACGCCCCTTAACGGAGGACGAACATAAGTTACTTTCTGACTGGATTAGATACGAAGCAGAACAGGTAGATCTTAAAATTGTCCTTGTTCCTTTTTCAGTGGATGTTGAAGTGGACGGGGAAACGTTATGAGGGACGACGAGGTATTAGAAGAGTGCAAAATAGGATTAAGTATATCCCTTGATAACCTAGCATTCGACAGAGTGCTTTCTCAAAAAATATTGGCCGTTAAATCCTTTATGCGTAATGCTGGGGTCTCTGAGGCTAAAATGAATGAGGATGACCTGGCGCTCGGAGTCATTGTTATGGGAGTAGCTGATTTATGGCAGACAGGCGGAGGCGAAGTGAAATTTTCCTCGGCTTTTCAAACAATCGTCAACCAACTCACCTATGACGACGAGGAGGTTTAAATGAGATTTGATACCACGATTGACCTGCTGGAATTAGAGGAAACGACAGGTGACAATGGTTTCCCTCAAACATCGGTAAAAAGCAGGAAAACAGTCTATGCCAAAAGGGGAAGCATTAGAAGTAGTGAGTTTTACTTAGCTGCTCAAAGCGGTTTTTCTCTCGAGCTCATGTTTGTAGTTTTTACCTTGGAATATGCGTCCCAAAAATATATAGAATACCAGACCAAAAGATACAAGATCATTAGAACATATGAAAAAGAAAAGTACACAGAATTAATATGCCAGGCTTATCAAGAAAGCCCGTAAGGATGTGATATACATGGGCGTCAAATTAGAAGGATTAGAAATGCTGATGAGGCATATTGCTGAAATAGGAAAAAACGCAAGTGAACAAACTGTAGAAAAAGCGGTAAAAGCCGGCGGAGAACTTCTGATGAGAAAAGTGGAAGAAAGCGCTCCTGCCCCTGGATCACAGCATCCTTACGCAACAGGTAATCTAAAAGAAAATATTATTGTGTCCGATTATAAAAATGGGGAAGTCAATGTAGGACCTGACCAACAGGGGACTGCTTTTTATGGGCACATGCTTGAATTTGGGACCGTAAATATGGATGCTAAGCCATTCATGGGGCCGGCATTAGAAAACAACAAAGCTGAATTGGAAGCCAAAATGGTAGAGGTGCTT
Organism: Bacillus sp. ISL-77; assembly: GCF_018613105.1. Lineage (NCBI taxonomy): Bacteria > Bacillati > Bacillota > Bacilli > Caryophanales > Bacillaceae > Bacillus > Bacillus sp. ISL-77. The sequence goes on along the minus strand of NZ_JAGGQY010000051.1, from coordinate 217,019 downwards.
AAAAGGGAGCTAGGATTATGAGCATAAACTCCATAATCATTAACGCATTAAAAACTCTCGGTGTACCGGTTTCTTTTCAAAATTATAAGGGTTCTGCTACAACCTACATTCGTTTCTTTGAGTATAACCAAAATGGCGCCCTTCACGGGGACGATCAAGAACTAAAATCAGCTCACTTCATACAGGTTGATATTTTTAGTAAGGGTGATTACACCGAACTCACTAACCAGGTAAAGCAAAAATTAAAAGAAATCGGTTTTATTAGAACCATGGAAACTGAGATGTATGAGAGAGACACTGATTTTTTTCATAAGGTGATTCGTTTTAATTTTGTTCAATAGGGAGGTTAAATAAATGGCCGATATAAACGTACAAAGTATTTCGCAAGCAGGGATAACACCATCATTCGTTGCTGCAAGTGGTGCAGGAGACGCCTTTCGTAATGATGGAAAAAGCTTTCTTCATATCAAGAATGGCGGCGGTTCCTCCATAACTGTAACAATCGATTCTGTTGAAAAGTGTAATCAAGGTTTTGATCACGATTTAACAGCAACAATTACTGCAGGTCAAGACCGTATTTTAGGCCCATTCGAAGCTAAGAGATTTAATGACACAGATGGAAAATTAAAAGTTAGCTATTCTGCGGTAACAACGGTTACTGTTGCAGCTTTTCGGTTATAGATTTGTCTAATAAAGGAGGATTTTAAATGGGATATCCAATAGGTTTAAGAGATTTATATTTTGCTAAAATGACAGCAGAAGGCGTATATGCGGTACCAGTAAAGCTTAGTGAAGCAGTAACGGCTAACGTTACACCTAACTATACCATTACCACTCTATATGGCGATGACAGAGCAGTTGCAGTCGCTACAGCACTAGGTGATATTGATATTTCAATCAATACGACTGACATAAAACAAACAGAGTATGATTTGCTAATGGGCACTACAAAAAATGCTGAAGGTGTTATTGTCGACACGATTAATGATGTTGCACCATATGGAGCTTTGCTTTTTAGATTGCCGTTTGACGACGGTGGTTACAGATACTACTGTTATTACAAAGGTAAATTTCAACCACCAGCTACTACAAGTAATACAAAAGGAAGCGGAGTTGAATTCCAAACTCCAACTATAGCGGGTAAATTTGTTGCGCTTGATGATGGGAAATGGAGAGCTCATCACGACTCACCAGCTGTACTTTCAGCAGTTGCTACAAATTGGTTTACATCTGTGTATGAACCAGCCTAGGAGACGGAGATTTTTCCGTCTCTTTTTTGTAATTTCAAGGAGGAAATGATATGCGGAAATTAACATTGTTGATTGATGGCGAAGAAAAAACATTTACGATTCCGTTTGTGACAGGGATGGTCTGGAGAAAGTGGATTGAGTTGAGAGCGAAAGTTGATACCAACAACCTTAATCCGCAGGAAGTAGATCAGCTTGCAGAATTAGTTATCTATGCCTTTGGGAATCGATTTACATTAGAAGAATATTATGCAGGTTTGCCGCACGATAAAGTCATGCTAACTTTTGATAATTTATTTTCCCCGTCTGATCAAGAAGATAGTACGGAGGGAAACGGAAAAAAGTAACATACCAGCAAGCCCATGAGATTAATAAGGAGTTATATAAAATCCTTGTTAGTAAAGGGTTATCTCCTGCACAGATAGACGAATCAGATATCTTTTATTTGTTTGAATTGTATTTTGAAAAAGAAGAGAAAAAACAAAAAACAATTGTTTATGCTAATCAAGTTCCATGGTTATAGGGGGTGAAATGATTGGCAGAAGTAGGAGCATTACGAATCACGGTTGGCCTGAATGCTGCAGGGGTTACAACAGGTATAAAAACGCTAAACCAAAGCCTCACGGCTCTTAACTCGGAATATAAAGCTGTTTCTGTGGGGTCCGCTAAATATGATAATAGTTTAGAAACCCTCAAAACACGTCAGGATATATTAAACCGTTCAATGGCAACGCACCGGACTAAAATTGAAGAGCTTCGCCAGAAATACGAGGAAAGTAAAGCAACAAAGGGTGAGGATGCTGCTGTAACTTTACGTTTAGCATCGGCATATAACAATGCAATCGCGGCTATGAAAAACACAGAGCAACGATTAAACGGTATTAATCAGAAAATCGAAGAGCAGTCCACTGGCTTTAACCAACTTGAAAAAGATATAAATTCCAGTGTAGACAGTATAGATCGTCAAATGCGTGTACTTGAAAGCGGATATTCAGCTTCAGCTGCAGGATCTACCAATTTAGGAAATTCTGTCGAAGCATTACAGCAAAAGGAACAGCATTTATCTCAGACTTTAAGTTTGCAACAGCAACGTGTTGCTGAATTAAATCAGCTCTATTCAGAGTCGGTCCGCTTAAAAGGAGCAGACGCGGCTCAAACACAAGAAATACAGATTAGACTAAACCGCGCTAATCAGGCAATGCGGGAGACAGAGGGACAATTAGTATTAACAACTTCCCAAGTTCAAGAACAATCTAACTTCTGGTATCAATTAGCCGAAAGTGTTACGGCAAGCGGTGAAAGCCTACAGGGTATTGGGGAGAAAATGCAACAGTCTGGAGCAGAGATTACCCAAAGTTTTGGTGCTGCATTTATATCCGTGAGTGCAGCGTTAGGTCTTTCCACTCAAACCGCGATGGATTTCGAGGCACAAATGTCTCGAGTAGGTGCAATTGCTGGAGCTACTGACGAGGAACTGCAAGGTCTTAAAGAATCGGCGCTAGCATTAGGGGCGAGCTCCTCAAAATCGGCGACTGAAATCGCGCAAGGACAAGAAGCATTGGCGGCATTAGGTTTCACAGCGAATGATATCATCGGTGCTATGCCAGGCGTTATATCTGCAGCTGAAGCGTCAGGATCCGATATGGCACAAACAGCAGAAGTCATGGCTTCAACGTTGAATATTTTTGGTATGGAAGCAAGTAAAGCAACTAAGGTTGCTGACTTATTAGCTAAGACAGCCAACATTTCAGCTGCAGATTTAACCGATATGCAATACGCTTTGAAATATGCTGGGCCCCCAGCGGCTGCGCTTGGAATCAGTTTAGAAGAGCTAGCAGGTTCTATCGGGATTATGACTAATGCGGGGATGGGTGGAGAACAAGCAGGAACTACTCTAAGAGCGGCACTTCTTGGGTTACTAGACCCATCTGAAGAAAATTCCAAGCGGATGGAAAAAATGGGCATTGCGGTGACAGATGCAAAGGGTAATTTTGTAGGGCTGTCCAACTTGGTTAAAAATCTTTCTAATTCCATGAAAGGGCAAACGGATACACAAAAAGCCGCTACCCTCGCAGCATTAGTTGGTACAGAAGCTGTATCAGGCATGCTCTCTTTAATGTCAGCAGGGCCTAAAGAAATTAATAAAATGACTCAAGCTCTTAAAAATAGTGGCGGCGCATCAGCAGAAGCAGCCGGAAAGATGAAAGACAACTTAAAGGGTGCCCTCGATGAGTTATCGGGATCCTTTGAAACTATGAAAATAGGTATCGGAACAGCCTTAGCGCCTACGTTTCGAGAATTAGCGGGAGACATTCAAAAAGTAACAGAGTGGTTTAACAACCTGTCGCCAGAAATGAAAGAAACGATTGCAAAGGCAGCTTTAACGGTTGCGGGATTTACCGGTTTAGCAACAGCAGTAGGAGCTGTTATTACGATTGCAGGATCTGCGGTGTCTACTATTGGAACGGTGGCAACCTCATTAGGTACTGCTGCAGGAGCAGCCACATTTTTAACAGGTCCAATAGGATTAGTTGCGGGCGGTTTGGCCATAGCCACAACAGCGGTAGTTGGATATAGCGCCGCTTCAAAAAAAGCTAAAGATGTAAATCTTGACCACGCAAAGTCATTAATTGATCAACAGCAATCACTCGAACCACTAATCGAAAAATACGACGACCTACGCGATAAAAATGGATTGTCCAACTATGAGTTGCTCCGTTTCATGGATATTCAAAAGGAATTGGAGACAGCTAAATCAGCCGAAGAAATCAAAAAACTGAAAGAAGAAGCTGAAAAATTAAGGGAGAAATCCGGTCTCACCAACGATGAAATGTCCGAAATGCTACGCCTTAATGATAAGTTAATTGAAAAAGTGCCTGAAGCAGGGCAGGTATTTTCTGATCAAGGCAATAAAATCTTAAAAAACGCGGACGACTTAAATGCCGCTAATAATAAGCTTCGTGAAAATATTCAATTAGAATTAGAATTACAGAAAACAAAAGCAGAAGCTAAGTTGGATGATAATATCCGTAATCAGATTGAAGCGATTGGCGAATTAAATGACATGGTAAGGGACCTTAATAATGCGAAAATTGAAGCCGCAGCTAAAGAATATCAGCTAGAGCAATTAAAAAAACAACAGCAAGATGCTTATGCCGCTGGGCAAAAAGATATTGCTGATAACATGGCATTCGACATCCAAAATCTTGAGCAAGAGCTAAAGATACAAAATGACAATGTTGGAGCTGTTGCAACTGAGGTACAAGAAAAGCAAAAATCCGTTGAAAAAACCACTGAGCAAATTAGTAAGACTCAATCCCTGTATGATGAAATGATTAATCTCCAACTTGCGCAAGCAGGTATTAATGAAAAAGGGTCAGTAGGAATAGCTCACTTAGACCAAGCCATTAATAAAACAATGAATAGAAAATTTGAGCTCCTTCGTATACAAGATGCACAAGGCGGTTTAAATTCTAAACAACAAGAAGAATTAGACAAACTAGATACAGCTCTTGGCAAGTACAAAACAGCAAAAAGCTCAATTGGTGAAATTCAATCCGAACAAGAACAAGTCAACAAAAAAATAGATGCAGGAACAAGCAAAGCCGGAGCTATGTCAGAAGTCCTTTCAGCATCAGAAGTAAAGAATATTAAATTCAGCGGTGACGGATACACTGAGGCAAAAATCATTAGCAACGAAGCTGGCGCAGATGTAAAAAAAGAGATTTCTGTTACTGATTACGGTAAAACCCACTCCATTCACACAGAAGCGGAGAAAAACGCAACAAAGAAGGTAACCATAAAAGCGTTGTGGTCGGGTGCAAAAGCCGCCTTGCATTATATTGGGGTACCAGGTTTTGCAAGTGGAACAAAAAATGCGCCTGGCGGACTTTCGCTGGTCGGTGAAGAAGGACCTGAATTAGTTTATTTGCCAAAGGCTTCAAAGGTAATTCCAAATGGAGATACAGAAGCGATTTTAAAAAATTGGAACATCCCTATGCTAGCAAGAGGCGGCGTTACTTTAAGTCCAGGAATGGCAATGGTGGGGGAAAAAGGCAGAGAATTATTGGATTTGCGAGGAGCTAGTACAGCTCCCTTACCTAGCGGTGGAGGGACCAACCTAGAGTCTTTAGTCCAAGCAATTGAAAAATTAGCCGGTCGGGACTTCGTTGTCCAAATGGATGGACGTGAATTTATTCGAGCAAGAGCGAGTGACATATACGACGCCATAGAAACTATAGGGATAATAAAAAATAGAGCGGGGGGAGTGCAATGAGGACGATTAACTATGCGGGTTTTGATTTAAGCCAATACTTTTTTATAAAAAACATCAAAAGAAGCATACTCCCTCCGCGCGAAATCTCTTTATTAAGTGTCCCGGCACGTCACGGAAGTTACTTCACCGGCGCACGCTATGGCGTACGGAAAATTGATATCGAACTTTCCGTATTAGCTAATACACCTACTCTGTATATGGAAACCTTGCGGTTTTTAGCCTTTTGTTTGGATATAGAGGAACCATCTGAATTAATCATATCGGATGAATCAGATAAATTTTATTATGCTATCTTATCTGGGGAAACGGAAATGACTAATGAATTGATAACGGTTGGTAGAGGCACACTTACCTTCATCTGTCCCGATCCGTTTGCCTATAGCACTGAAGTAAAAACAATTGAACCAAGTGCGAATATGTTTCTATTTCATAATAAAGGGACGACTAAGACGTTTCCTAAATTCAACGTTAATTTTCAAAACGATGCGACTTTTGTTTCGTTCACAAGTCCTGACGGAATTATCCTCATTGGAAATCCGAACGACCCCGACCAAATCGTGCTGCCAAAAACGCAATACATCTTAAACGATTTGATGACGAGCACGAGCGGATGGGCAAATGCTGGTGCGGGACTCGATAGCGGAAGATTAAGTGCAGGCTCGTTCATCTCTGTAAACGATGGCATACAAGCGTCGAGTTACGGCACCGGAACAGCAGGAGCGAAGACGTGGCATGGTCCGGCTATTCGAAAGGACTTATCGCAATTAGTCCAGGACTTTGAAGTAAAAGCAAGAATTGATTTTACCTCTGAGGACGGGACATCGAAACTAGACGGTGATAGGACGGGACGACTCGAAATTTATCTCTTTAACCAGTCGGGCGGTAAAATTGGGAAAATGGTTATGCGTGATTCATATACCCAATACGAATTTAACATTCCTGAAATCTTCATTGGTAATACAACGTTTCTGGAGAGTGAACCGAAAGCCCCAGCGGGCAAAAAGGTCACGCAAAGAAAATATACCACGCATACGGTGAAAAAAGGGGAAACCTGGGCAAGTATCGCTAAACAGCATGATATGAGTCCGGAAATATTGGCGGCAAATAATCGAATGCGGACCACAGACGCGTTAAAAGTGGGTAAAAAGTTAACCGTGTATGACGGCACCAAGTCAAAAATGGTCTACCCTACGCACGTCGGCACTTATAACGATTTTTACGGCGAGTTTGTTCTTTCTCGAGTCGGCGATAAATGGTATGCGGAAGTTTCCCGTGTGGTTAATAATAAGAAAAAAAATACGATTAAAAAGACGTTTTATGATAAAGACGGTACATTTACTACATCGGCTCTTTCATATGTCGTTATTCATTACGCACAATACGACACGACTCCCGTTGTTCAAAGAATGCGTGTCACGGACTTAAAGGTTCTGAAGCATAACACGGATACGGTTATCGATGTGCCGGCTATTTTCCAGTCGGGCGACGAGCTCGAAGTGGACTTAGCGGACAGTAGCGTGTGGCTAAACGGAGAATCTTTATTACAAGAAGTGGACGTTGCTAGCACATTTTTCCCTGTCTCTGAAGGCATCACACAAGTGAAGGTCAATACGGACGACACAGAGGCTACTTTTACCGCTGAATTTACGGAAAGATATTTGTAGGAGGTGCGGACGTGATATTTTTCCTTGATCGTCATGAAAAAGTACAAGCCATCTTCACCAACAACGGCAGCCCTGAATCCTGTCCGTACTATGATGACCTTTTGAAAGAAGACCTGGATACAGGGACATCGTCGTATGAATTTCGCATTCCGTCCAACCACCCTAACGCAAATGAGGTAGTAGAGGGCGGTTTTATTGTCAGAAAAAACCTAGATGGTGAACTTGTTATGTTTACGGTGATGCGAATCGAGGATGCGCACTCGTTTACGAGTGATAAATATATTTACGCTGAAAACGCAGGATTAGAGTTATTGAATGATATTTTCCGTCCCATTACCCACATGTCGAAAAACGTCAATCAAATTCTTGACATTGTCCTGGCTGATACGAGATGGGTGCGCGGAGACACAGAGTACTTCGGGGTTGACAACTTTTATTTCGAAGACTATCAAACCGTTTTATCAGCCTTGCAGTACGTATCCGATAGATTTAATGGCGAGTTAAGTTTTCGTGTAAAAATGCAAAACGGCGAAATTGTTGGACGATATGTCGACCTTGTGCCGAAAAGAGGAACGGATACTAAAAAGCGGTTTACTTATAACAAGGATATCAGCTCTATCCGTCGGAAAGTCGATATGTCCGATCTAGTCACGGCTTTGATCGGAGTGGGCAAGGCAGACGCAAAAGGTCTTATCACGACGTTTAAGAGCATATCGAAAAGTACCCCGTACCTAAAGCCGTTGAATCAAGATTGGGTGGGCGATTCTACCGCACAACAAAGGTATGGAATCAAGGGTAAGCATTTATTTGGGGTGTTTCAGTATGACACGACAGATCCTAATACTCTCCTAGATAAAACGTGGTCCGCATTGCAACAACGGAAGACTCCTAAGATTTCGTATGAGTTAGATGTTGCCTTGCTTGAAAGATTGACAGGTGCGGAACATGAAAAAACGCGACTTGGAGACTCCTTGTATGCGATAGACGAGTCATTTTCACCAGCACTGTATTTAGATGCACGTGTAAGATATTTGGAAACGTGCTTTAGCGACCCTTCGCGCGATAAGTGTACGCTTGGTAACTTTAAGATAGCGAAGAGCAATATCACCAAAGATATGAGAGCGCTGCAGTCGAAGCTCCTGTATAAAGAAGCGCAGTGGGACGATGTGAACGAACAAATATTCAAAGGTACTCAACCGCCACAACTTGTTAATACTACATGGGCGGATGAAGATTTAAACCAAACTTGGGAAAGTGAGGTGTAAAGATGGGTTCACCTACACCTAATTTACTTTTAAAACAATGGCAAGCAACCGACACAAAGTTACAAACATGGAATGAGTACAATGAAAATCTAAATGTACTAGACACCGAGATTGCTACAATTAAAGAATACGCACAAGACGTGTTGTGGACAGGCGCGGGGTATCCTCCAGGGCCACCAGCGTCCGCACTTGTCCCCACAAAGAAACTTTCCGAGTGCCGGAATGGCTGGATTATTTGCTGGTCTGACTATGATCCCGGTGTAGGAAGTAATGACTATGATTTTGTTACACAAGTCATCCCGAAATGGTACGGAACTGCTATGAATGGGAAATCACACCTATTTACGATTCCTATTGCTCTTTCAGATACCACGTACACGTTAACAAACAAACGGTTATATATTTATGACGATAAAGTTGTAGGGCACGACGATAACGTTTCGGCTACTACCGGCACAAATGATGCCGTAATTCGTGTCATCCTAGAATGGTAATGGCGGTGATGTGATGAGTACCTGGGAAGATGATTTATATACCAATGTCTTATGGTTGGATATTTCCGATCCAGCTGGCAGTGTTTTAAAAAAGTTTAATGCAGCCTTAAACGAATGGGTCCCAACAAGTGGAGCGTATTCGACAGCTGAAACGGATACAAAACTCGCCGCTTTAGAAGAACGATTGGCAGCATTAGAAAACGCGTAAAGAACCACTCATTGAGAAGGTTCTTTTTTTATTTTTAGGAAAGACAGGTGGTAAAATTGGCAAAAGAAAAAATATATAATGTCTTGCTAGATACGATGGCTTCTGTCCAAAATCCATCCTTTTCGATTAATACGAATGACTTAAAGACAGTAAAGCTTAGTATTTTAATTAATCAAGATGGTGAGCCTCTTGACCTAACGGGCGCCACTGTTCGATTAGCGATTAAAAAACCAGACAGAACCACTGTTCTTCAAGACGCAACGATAGTAGATCCATTAGACGGCACTTGTGAAATTATCTTGAATACGCAGGCGTATGTGGTTAGAGGTGATTATGAGGCAGAGGTTATGGTTTATTACGGAACCGACACAGTGGCGGTTACGAGTAATTTTAGGTATACAGCTAAAAAAGGGATTTTAAGCGATGACACAGTGGAGAGCACGAATGAATGGCAATCCATCACGCAAGCCATCGCAGACACGCAGGCGATACTAGACGATTTGCAAACAAACGGTACCGGAGTAGACGCCCAAGCTAGGGCAGACATTGCAACTCATACGACGCAGTTGGCGGAAAAAGCGTCTATAACTTACGTAGACGATGAAATAACCAAAAAGGCGAATGGAGCACCAAAAGGTGTCTATACGACAGTATCAGCTTTACAAACTGCTTTCCCAACTGGGGATACAAACAATTATTTAGTAACAGGCAATGTAGCAGAAGTAGCCAGTTTAAATATTACCTCAGCACCTACATCGGCAGGAAACGTTACTGTTACACTAAACGGAGTAGCAACAAATATTTCTGTTACCGCAGGTGTTGCAGAAGTTGCCAGTTTAACGATTTCTGCCATACCAACAACAGCAGGAAATGTTACAGTTACACTTAATGGAGTAGCAACAACTATTGCAGTTGACCCTACTACAGATACCACGACAGATTTGGTTGCAACTAAAATTCGCAATACAACATTTACTGGATGGACTACGGGTGGTACAGGTTCGACAATTACATTTACAGCAACAAGTGTTGGAGTAAAAACTGATGCAACTTATTCTGTGGGTAGCACAGGTGCGACAGGTACTATGTCCACAACTACTCAGGGTGTTGACGCAGATACCACTACTTCCGTTGCAACGAAAATCAGAGGTACAACTTTTAGTGGATGGACAACTGGAGGTACTGGAACAACCGTTACATTTACTGCTACAACGACTGGAAGTAAAACGGATTCTACTTATTCTGCAGGAACAACTGGTGCAACGGGTGCGATGAGTACTACTACTCAAGGCATTGACCCTGACGGGAAATGGTATTACTGGAATGGGTTAGCATGGACAGCTGGGGGAACTTATCAAAGTACAGGAATAGCAGATGGTGGCGTTGTTATGACCAACCTAAGCGATAGAATTGTAAATAGTATGTCAAACATGTTGAAGGCATTTGATTTGACACTTGGAACTATTAACGGAAGTACGGGTCAAGATGGTACCACCCAAAGTAATACACGTTTAAAATCTGGTTATATTAAGGTGAAAACAGGGGATGTTTTAAAATATATACTACCTTCCAACCCTCCAAGTGGACTTAACCTTAGTATTTACTTGATGGATTCAACAAAAACATTAACATCTACACTGAATTACGCAGTAAGCAAGGATTATACTTTCACAAGTGATGGATATTGTCGACTTTATTTTGCCGCTGGAACCACAGATTTAACGAATTATAAAGATAGTTTTTTAAATGCTGTTACGATTAATAACATTGATTTTAATAACTATTTGGTTAATTTGGGATATAAATTTAATGCAAATGATTATTTTAAATCAGGAAAGAACTTATTTAATAAGGCTATTGTTTATACAGGTTTCTTAAATAGTAATGGAACTATCAATACAGACGGTACAACTTATTACACATCTGATTTTATCCCTATCAAGGCGAATCAAAGTTATATAGGTAAAATGTTGAGAAAATTAGCTATATATGATAGTAGTAAAAATGTAATTCAGTTCATTGATAATAACCCTAGTTCGGATTACACATTTACACCTACAGCAGACGGTTTTATCCGTATATCCTTTAGCAATAGTTACTTAGACTCTATGCAAATAGAAAAAGGTTCAACCCTTACAACATATGAAGCATTCTATTATGATGTTATTTACCCCAATTCTAATTCTACAAGTAATCCTGTAGATACCGCTAATAATCCTTTGTATGGTGAAATCTTATTAAATATAGGGGATAGTATAGCAAGAGGGGCTTATAATGGTGATGTTGGTTATGCTGATTTAATTGCAACTAATAATAGTATGAATGTTTATAACTATGCTATAAGTGGGGCAACTATTGGGGATTATACAGCGACTGACCCAACAAGGTCGTGTGTACAAAAACAAATATCTGATTTTATTGCACAACATCCTACTGTTATCCCTGAATATATTTTACTAGAGGGATACGCCAACGATATTAACTTATTGCCATTAGGTTCAAAAACAAGCGGTTATACTGACACGTGGGATAAAACAACTTTTTGTGGTGGGTTGGAAACTATTCTAAATACACTTAAAACTACGTTTATGGCATCGAAATTGATTTTTGTTTGTGTTCACAATATGAGTTCAAGGGATGCCACAACACAAAAAACATTTCACGATGCTGCTGTAGATATCTGTAAAAAATGGAGTGTACCGGTTGTCGATCTATATAGCGAAGGTGGTCTGAATACATGGATTACCAACATGAAAACAACTTATACAGACACAGGAACACATCCTACAGGTGAAGCTTATAATCTATTCTATGTACCGCCTATTGAAGCGAAAATGAAAAGCTTATAATACACATTTGGTCTATATTGGGATACCGATTGTAGTAGTTACTAAAGTTGTCTTAGGAACAATTGGTGAATTAATATAAAAAGGGAGGTTTTACCTCCCATAAATTATGCTGATATTTTCACTTTAGTCTTAGTTAACATGGTTTTAGAAAAATCACCTAAGAATAAAGCTTTTGTAATAGTAAATCGCTCTAAAAATAATACATTAACTAATACAGGTATTGAAACTCCAATTATTAAAAATAAAAACCATCCATAATTTCCAATTATTTTTTCAAGTTCGATGTTAATAGGAAAATGTAAATACATGATGGGTAATGAGGTAATTCCTAAATTCGCTAAAAACTTTGTTTTAGGAACTTTTGATAACCAGAAGCTAATAATACAAATGGACATAGTCATAACAGTTGGAATTAGTAAATCAAGGATTATATGGGTATATTGATGGTATTTCATATCCAAACTGTAATAATAAAAACCATTGTAATCAGCTAATATGAGCACAATTGAAAACATATTAACCAAAATTCCATTATGTGCTTTAAAAAGTATTTTTATATTGAAGTTTTTATTTAAATAAAAACCAATAGCAAAATATACTATTGCTATTAGGAATACATCTATGTTCCAAGGAACTGGTAAATGAAGCTTAGGTAAAAGTTTTATTTCTAAGTGAGCCAAAATGTAAAATATTCCAATAATGAAAAGTTGAGTTTTTGTTGATTTAAAGAAATAAGTAACTAATGCAAATAAAACTTGCGTTACTAACAAACAAGTAATAAACCAAAAAACAGCAAAAGCGCCTGAAAGGATTTGACCTCCATATGCTAATCGGAAGATACCTTTCATGAAGTCTAAAATGCTAAATTTAGCTGTTACGATATTTTTTAGATTAAGACCAATCAATATTACTAAACCAAAAGACATGTAAGGAACGATTAATTGAATGATTCGTTTTTTTATCCATTTTAAAAGTTCACTCTTGTTTTTGAGTGTTTTGAAGGTATGTCCACTCAGAATGAAAAATAAAGGCATGTGGAACCAAAAAAAGTAATGGTGAGCAAACTCGTTTCCAGAATGACCAATAACAACCAGAATAATACCTAAACCTTTTGCAATGTCAATCCATGTTTCTCTTTTTTTAGACATTCTACCTAGTCCTTTCGATTTATTGTACAGGTGATAGTTTACCAAACTCGGGGGGTGTTTGCCTATAAAAACATTACTTATTATATCGGGTCTTATGTCTCGATTGGAAGAAAGTGCGTCTTAACTGAGGCTGGTGAAAGCTAGTCTTTTTTTGTTTGCAAAAAAGATGTAAAATTGAGGAAAAGAAAAAGAACCTACATAAGGGCTGCTACCCTGTAGGTTCTTGATATAATAGGTGATTTGCTTATCCCTATTATATCAAATTTTAATTTAATATAGTAGGAGGATATTATGTCAATTGAAGTTAGTTATGTAGTTTTTTCCTTAGATGCGTATAACAAGGTGGGCATTGATTCATTGTTAGGTTATGTTATAGAATCTCCTCAGCCGAACATAGCACCAGTCAATGTGCCAGGACCTTTCACTTTTATAGTCAACATTATGTTGATTGGCTTAGAGGAAAATGAAGGATGTAGTTTAAGATTTATCATTGGTAAAGAAAATGAATTAGTAATTGATACAGGTGAAATGGTAGTTCCAGCGGGTCAAAATATAGAAGATAATCATATCCCAAAAGAGTTAAAACCTCGTTTTATTAACTTTAAATTATATGATGTTCCTTTTCAATCAGAGGGGGAACACACATATAATGTAATAATTAACGGAGATGTAAAAAAGATAGGTAAATTTGGCGTATTCCAGATACCAAGAGGTGATATAAATGGTCAATAGAGAAAATGTAGTATTATTGTCCAATTTAACTGGTTCTGGATCTGCTAATAGACCTAATCCGAGCACAAATAGAAATGTTGAAACAAATACTGACGAAAGGGTGTCAAGAATGAATGAGAATGAACAAGTCACCCAAAGGGATCTTAACCATTTAGAAGAAAAAACAAATTTGAAATTAGAAAACCTTAAAACCGAAATAAAGGGCGAGATTACTAATTTAAATACAAGCATTGATGGAAAGTTTAACACTCTCGAACAGAAAATGGAAAGAATGTTTCTTCAGCAAAAAATAGATATTTCTACTGAAAGAAAAGAAAATATTAAGTGGATAGTCGGAACTGGTTTAGCCATTGTAGGTACAATAGCTGCTATTTTGGCTTTATTTCCAAGTTTCAGATGATGGACACGATTTCTTAGTAAGACCATCTAGAGGAGATCCGGAAGAAGCGCTCATGATTATGAGCGCTTTTGTCGTATTAAATTGAAAACTATACCCTACTATCGGAATAGAGACGCTCCAATTATAATAATAGCTATTATGAAAAACACAACGTTAGTAATTGAATTAGGATCTTTTTGTCGGTTTTTCATGGTTTTCACCTCCAATCTATTTGAACTAGTAATATTATATTAGGGAAATGTTAATTTGAATGGGACAAGAGTAGTGCCAATTGTGAAAAGTCTCAGTATTAGAGTGAAAATTGTTCAATTACCCTCTCTTTAAATAAAAAAGAAAAAACGTCTAAATGACGCTTTAAGAAAGTGCTTGTGTAAATGAATAATATAATTTATTGAGGTACTGTATATTATGAAGGGTTGTCTTAGATAGCTATGGACAAACATGGAGTTATAGAAAAATATTTATGTCGTCTTTTTATCTACTCTTCTCTAAAAGTGGTTAGAAATGCTGATTTATCAACACTTTTGGATATATTGAACATGAGGAGAAAAAGACGCCGTAAATGATAAATAAAAAAGGAGAGGGATATTTCATCCATCTCCTTACCTAATATGGAGGAAATTCTTAGGTGTATTTATAGTATGTGAAGTTTATGTAAATTTTATGTAAATGATGAATAAAAATTAAAAAAGAGCTTCCAGATCATTCTGAAGGCTCTTTTTTATATTCAATAATCTGATGGGACAAAGCAATCCATCAACAACTTTAGTTTATTCAAGCGTATCGGAATAACGAAAACAGCAAGCATTTAAAAGACATCATGTCATGTAGAGTCCTTACCAGGGCTCTTTTTATTTTGAAATTTAAAATCGAGAGGAAGATGTTAATGGATTTTCACGTACTTGCATTCCTGCCAAAAATAATTGTAACAATGCTACTTTTTTATTTTCTAGTGAAGGTGTTGGATTTCGTTTCCGGATTGTTGAAAACGTGGAAAGGGGTTGTAAAATATCAATCTCGTGTCATGCGTGATGGGATTATTCGTTGGATCGGAGAGTTAGTCGGAATAGTTTTTGTCCTGGCTATCGACTATGTATTTGGGCTCAACTACTACCTAACTGGCTTTACATTAGCTTTATTCATTTACAAAGAAGGTGGCAGCATCACCGAAAATTTGAAGGCTATTGAAGTTGATCTACCAAAAGAGGTTAGCGATAAATTAAAAAGTTTTGATAAGGGAGAGGGAAAATAATGGTGTATGCTTTTGAAAAATTACCTCAGTTAGTGGACAAGAGAGAAGGGCTCAAAGAAATTGGAGAATACAAAAATTATGGAGTGTCTACCAAAACTGTCCGGGTATGGCATCACTCTCTAACAAAAAAAGAGCTATCCGGTTCAACGGCTGAGGCTTTTGCTAATTATCATGTAAGCCTGGGCTGGCCGGGAGTAGGATATCATTTTATCATTGAGCCAAAGAATTTGGTCAAAGGTGTAGATGGAAAGAACCGATCCAGAATCGTGTGGGCCCATGATCCCGGAGTCAGTTCCTATCATGTAGGAAACAGCAACAGGTTTTCACTGGGAATCTGTGTGGCGGGTGATTACAGATCAGAAAAGCTGGATGAGGCCACTTTGAAATCCATCTCCGAGCTTCATTTCGCTCTTGTTAAGGATGGCATAGGAAACGAGGACAAGTCTCACAGAGAAATGCCAGGATACAGCTGGAAAGAATGTTGTGTTTATGATTATCATGCTGCTACTGCTTACAAAGATACTGCACCAGTGACAGCAAATCCGATTCCAGATTCACTGCCAGGAATGTACACAATCCAAGAAGGTGACACTTTCTGGAGCATTGCCGGCCGAGATGGGGCTCAGGGAGTGATAGTTGAGGATCTGATTACAGCAAATCCAGATGTGGATCCGACAAAACTTAAAGTGGGGCAAAAAATAAAATTAGGCAATGCGAAAAATGTATTTACTCGCAAACCAGAAGAACCTAAGAAGCCACAAGAACTTTACAGATTTCCAGTTCCCAATGGTATCTTAAAGCCAGGAAGTAAAGGCAATGAGGTTAAACAGATGCAAAGAGCATTAAATGCTGTTTATTTTAATTGTGGAAATGTAGACGGGATTTACTGTGATGGAACCGAGGACGCCGTTAAACGTTTCCAAAAGGTTTACCTGCCATATGAAGTCGATGGAGTTTACGGACCAAATACTCGTAAAAAATTACAAGCAGTTCTTAAATCTAAAGGATATTAAAGTTTAAAAGCCCTTCTCGGTTGAGAGGGGCTTTTTCCATTTAAAAAGGCAAATTATCCTCGTTCATAATCTTTCGGATTATATCTCTTTCTAGGTCCTTTACCAGTTGGGTGATGTCCTGGTCCCCATTCACAATAACTTTTTCTAATTCTGCCCGGTGAGACATTACCTTCTGGATCTGTTTCCAGAATTCTAATGCAACTTTCTCAGGGGTGCTACCTCTCAGCTGGAATGAGCCTTTTTGCAAGGCTCTGCTGCCGTCGGATTTGTAATGGATCTCAATTGATACGTTCATTCTCTTCTTCACTACCCCCAGTTTTTAAAAGTGGTTACTATCTCTCAGCTCGGCTAAACTCGTATCTATTCTGTTTATTAACTGGGCTGTTTTATAATCCCTTTCATTTTTCTCCTTCAAGAGTTCAATAACCCGGGCAAAACCGATGAATAACAACCCGATAACTACGCCCCCGAATAAAATCGACATCGCATAAGTAAATTGGACATTATAAATATTTAGTGCCACCTGATAAGATGCTTGAGCTATCTCATTATCAGGTATATCCTCGTATATCGCTTTTGCGTCCTTATATGGCTCCTTATCAATTCCTACATAAGCGATTAACCCTAAAAGTAATCCCCCGACCATAAATATCCAACCAACCACATTTAATATTTTTTCAATACGTTCTTTCACAGTAAATCCCCCTTTAATTAATATCTAATACTACGTTTTCTAGTACTCTCGGTTTCACTCATCCTCAATAATTTCAACTAGATCATCCATTTTACATTGTAATATTTTCGCCAATATAAACGCTTTTTCTAAATCTGGCTGCGTTTTATTATTCGCCCAGCGAGAAAAAGTTTGTATCGAAACTCCACATTCTTTTGCTAAGTAATTATGTTTAACCCCTTTAAGCTTGGCCAAATATTCAATCTTGTTAGTAAACAATTATTATCACCTTCTTGCTATTACCAATTCAACACATAATCGCTAACTCCTGTTAAAAAAAATGATAAAAAAAGTTATCAAAAATGTTTAGGTACAGGCAAGTTCCAATAATTATGGGCATATGAATAGACCATAGAACGATGAAAGGGGGATACGGATGAGATTCAATGATATTGTTCGGTCGGTTTTTGAGGGCTATAAAGAAGCAAAAGATCAACGTGATCCATTCGGAGAATTAGAAAAGGCGTGGTGTTTATACGGCGTAGATGATCTAAATGGGTTATTAGGGTTTGCCAAAACAAAAGAGCAGCATGAACTTATTTTAGATCACATGTACCAATTTGACGCTACAAGGGTTGGCTATTACAAAAATATTGAGACCAAAATCATTAATCACTACTGGGAGGGCTAGCAGATGGGTTTAGATTTAATCATGTCTCATGACAACGCCAAACAAAAAGTTAAGGAAGATGGTTGGGATTCATTTTTAGAAACCTTTCAGAAGGATTATGAGCCATATAAGCTTTATTCATGTTCTACTTACTGGTACGACGATTCTCAATATATTTGTAAATTCAGAGGGGTTTATGGGGATGTGGTGATTGGCTGGGATGGGATTCATAACAAATGAAAACGTGTGAAGATTGTAACCAGGAGCGAAGCGAGTATTTGTTTACCAACGATAAAGATATTTGTGATTATTGCTGGGCCATGAGAGGAGATAATTAATTATGTTTATTACAGCTTTAGGTATCAGCTGCGGAGTGTATGCAGGTTATTGCATTGGATGGATTAAAGGGTATGAACAGAAAGAAAAAGATGATAGTCGGATTGAATTGGAAATGAAAGACTTTTGGAAGGAGATTGATCAGTTTGGCTTACGAAGTCATTCCCCTAAAGTTGTTTTTAGCTCCAAGCTATAAGGTTTTGTCTGCTGTAGATGGAGGGCTTACTTTTTTTCTAGGCTTAGGTACGACTTTTCTAGTACTGATTGCTCTAGAAAAGTTCGGAGTAACGATCAATGAATCGTTAGTACGGTGGGTGGCATATGGGGGTATGGGATTTGGGTTTGTAATGCTGTGCCTTAAGATGGTGCTATTAGTTGGTTGAGGTAGAGAAATTTCCTCGGTTTGTTCGGATGCTTATAGTAATAAGGGTTTTAGTTTGTACTAAGGTGTGCTGTTTCCGTGAAACTATTGGGTCCCTTCCCAATACTCCTACGTCGTATTCAGCCTCCTCCCCAATTTGGCGCGAGGTGATGTGAAATGCTTGAATGGGCGGTAATTCCTGTTTTGATGGTAGGAGCTGCGTTTATACCAAAAGGGAATGTGAACGATAAAAAGAAAATTCGTACCATTTTTGAGAATACACGGTATGGTATCCCGAATAAAAAGGGGGAACTTCAAACACCAAAATATAAGAAGAAATTTCCCATTATGGAGGGCGAGGATGAAATCGGAATGCGGTATCTGTACATGATTCCGTTAGGTCTGCCAGCCACGAAAATAGCGGATATGGAAAAGAGTGTTGGGTTCTTTACAGATGGACTAAACCGACCTGTGATTGTGGAATTTCGGAGGGTAATAAGGGATGATCTGAGAAAATATCTAACCATAAGTGTATTCAATAAAGATATCCCATCTCTATATCCTTATAAGAAAGTTCCTACTGTAGAAGGATGGCTCATTCCTTTAGGTCGGACACTGGAAACAACCATATGGCACGACTTTGAGAAAATTCCGCATATGACAGTAGCAGGAACAACCCGTTTTGGAAAAACCGTTTTTCTAAAAGTATTGGTGACCTATCTCATTGAACACCATCCAGACGACGTTGAGATTTTTATCATCGATTTAAAAGGAGGGTTAGAGTTCGGTAGATACGAAAGATTAAAACAGGTGAAGGGTGTTGCGAGTAATCCCCTGGAGACCTTTCAACTTCTTCAAAAACTACAGGAACAACTACAGGAGGATTACAGGTTATTTAAATCCAAATACTGGACTAACATTGGTAATACTCCGATTAAGAAACGACGATTTATCATTGTGGACGAAGCAGCACAATTAGCTCCTGAGAAGTGGATGAAGAAAGAGGAGAAAGACCTTCTTGGAGCGTGCCAGTGGTTGCTTGGTGAGATTACGCGAATTGGCGGTGGGTTAGGTTATCGGGAGGTCTACTGCACGCAATACCCGACCTCAGACACTCTCCCCCGCTCCATTAAACAAAACTCGGATGGTAAGATAACATTCCGGTTACCGTCTGGATATGCCTCAGAAGTTGCCATAGATGAACGTGGAGCAGAGGGATTGTCATCAGATATTAAAGGGAGAGCTTTATACAAGACACATGAATTAAAGGAAATGCAAGTGCCTTTGCTGGAAGATAAAGAAATGTGGGAAAGGTTGAGTAGGTATGAAGAATTTAACACAAACAGAGAGGAAGAAATTACGACAGGAGGAGATCTTGTTAAGTTTGGAAGTGATGAAGTTCGCCACAAGGGAGCAGATACAGCTAAAACACAAACTAGGGACCGACAGAAACGCACTAAAAATCCTAAACGAGATGAAAGAGTACCTACAAATAAGAACACACGAGGGCAGGAACATTTACTACCTAAACGCAAGAGGAAGGGAATTAGTCGGAAGCGAGATGGAGGCGAAATGGAGCCTACAAATAGACCACCATTTGATGAGAAATGATATGTGGCTTTACTATTATTGTCCAAGAGATTGGAGGATAGAGGAACAAATTACCTTCCAGGAGGGTCTAAAAAATCATGTGTTAATTCCTGATGCAACATTTACCTTGAAGGGGAATTATTATTTCCTAGAAGTAGATCGAACCCAATCTATGTCGGATAACAAAAAGAAAATTGAATTATACTCAAAATTAAATCCCCTAATGGAAAAACAATTCAATCAAGCTCCTACTTTGGTTTTTTATACTATGACCCCTTTGCGCCAAGAAAAATTAAAAGAAATATGCAAGTACTATAAAGTAAACTGTCGTGTTTATACCAAAGAAGATACCAAATGAGGAGGAACAAAACATGTTAAAACTTTTGGTTAATGAAGAGGTTTACATCCAATGTACAAAATGCGGTGTGCACAGAAAGCCAGGTGCTTTTATAGTTAAGAAGCAAAAGAGAAAATTATGTAACTGCTGCAGACCCAAAAAGAATAGTTAATTAAAAATCGCCATAGTCGCACAGACCACGAGCCTCCCCAGGAAAAAGGAGTATGATATAAGGCGTCCAGTAGTGAGCAATTTTATTTGCAAGATTCACTATCCTGAAGTAATATAAAATTAATTGTATAAATAAACGACCGCATCGGTTAAGATACGGTCGCCTTCGGGGTCAGGTGAAATTCCTAACCGGCGGTGATGAAGCGATGCTTCTTAGTCCGTGACCCGTTTAACATATTATTGTTAAACGGTGGATCTGGTGAAACTCCAGAGCCGACAGTTAAAGTCTGGATGGGAGAAGGAAAAGACAGGATTAATTGTAGGGTGTAGTGTACCTATTTTTAACCCTTTATTTTCTATTGTCTTTTACAGGACCCTGAGGACTTATTGTCTTCAGGGTCCTTTTCATTTTAGCGTAAGAATTTAAGTGGAACCTAGTAAGGAGAAGGAAATTATGTTTACTGGAATTATTGAAGAAATTGGGGTAGTCGCGAACATCCAGCGGACTGGGGAGTCGTTTGTGTTAGCCATTGAAGCAAAGAAAATACTAAATGATGTTCACCTTGGCGACAGTATTGCGGTCAACGGGGTATGTCTAACGGTGACATCCTTTACGGGAAAGCTGTTCACGGTAGATGTTATGCCCGAAACGGTCAAAGCTTCAAGTTTAAATATGGTAAAGCGAGGTTCCAAAGTAAATCTTGAGCGGGCGATGGCAGCAGGTGGAAGGTTTGGCGGCCATTTTGTCTCAGGACATATCGATGGAACAGGCATAATTAAAAGTAAACAGTCCTTCGAAAATGCGGTCTACTATGAGATTGAAGCGGAGCAGGAATTATTAAAATATGTCATCTTAAGAGGCTCTATCACGGTAGATGGGACAAGTTTGACTGTTTTTGCGGTAACAGAAAATAGTTTTACACTATCGATCATCCCCCATACATTATCGGAAACGATTTTGGGACTAAAAGGGTCAGGGGATATCGTTAATCTAGAATGCGATATGATTGGTAAATACGTTGGACATTTTATCAAAAACCTTTCAAGTGATACAGCGCAAAAGCGTAAGACAGGGATAACGGCACAATTTTTAGCAGACAATGGCTTTAATTAAATGATGGTTGGAAAAGTCTAGTTTTAATTGGTTTGTAATTTTGAAAGGAGAGATGTGGCGTGTTTAATACGATTGACGAAGCTCTTGCTGATTTAAAAGAAGGAAAGGTTGTTATTGCCTGCGATGATGAGAACAGGGAAAATGAAGGGGACTTTATTTCTCTTGCTGAAAAAGCAACGCCTGAGGTTATAAATCTTATGGCCACTCACGGAAGAGGTCTAATCTGTGTTCCCATTGACGAGGCATTAGCTCAAAAGCTCGACTTACATCCAATGGTTTCCAAGAACACGGATCCAAATCGAACAGCTTTTACCGTAAGCATTGACCATAAATTTTCTACCACTGGCATTTCTGCATTTGAACGTTCAGCAACGGTGTTGAGTATGGTTGACCCGGAATCAAAAGCATCTGATTTTTTAAGACCAGGGCATATGTTTCCGCTAATTGCTAAAAAAGGCGGAGTCTTGAGCAGAACGGGGCATACAGAAGCAGCTGTAGACCTTGCAATTTTATGCGGTGCCAAGCCTGCTGGTGTCATTTGTGAAATCATGAATGACGATGGCACGATGGCACGTGTCCCCCAACTGCGTAAAATTGCTGATAAGCTAAACATTAAAATGATAACGATTAAAGATTTAGTAGAATACCGAAACAACAAGGAAAACTTAGTTAAGCGGGAAGTTTAAAACAAATTTAGGAGGCATACTCATGGGTAATATTTTTGAAGGAAATTTAGTTGGCTCAGGATTAAAAGTTGGAATCGTGGTTGGACGTTTTAATGAATTCATTACAAGTAAATTATTAGGCGGTGCACAGGATGCACTTAAAAGACATGGCGTCAGTGAGACAGACGTAGATATTGCCTGGGTACCAGGTGCATTTGAGATTTCATTAATTGCCCAAAAAATGGCTAATAGCAAAAAATATGATGCAGTTATCACGCTCGGCACAGTCATTCGCGGCTCTACTCCACATTTTGACTTTGTTTGTAATGAAGTGGCAAAAGGGGTTTCCGCAATTAATTTAAGTAGTGGCATTCCGGTCATTTTTGGAGTGTTAACCACGGATTCTATTGAACAAGCGATTGAGCGTGCCGGAACAAAAGCAGGTAATAAAGGTTGGGACGCAGCATCGGCAGCTATTGAAATGGCAAATTTATGCAGAACGATTGAACTATAAAATTATTGCAAAAAACATATACAAATCATTCCACCTTTTCTATAATGAATTTAACAAAAAATATTTTTAAAAATTAGGTGCTAAATCTTTACGAAAGATTTTCAGCTTAAAAGGGAAGTTTGGTATAAGCCAACGCGGTCCCGCCACTGTAAATGAGAGCAACCTATATGGTGCCACTGTCGAATTCGATGGGAAGGCATAGGAAGCGATGATCATGAGCCAGGAAACCTGCCTAATTCTTGTGCGCCAATAAACCTACGAGGATAGGAAGGTGTTGAAGGCTAGACTCCTTTTACTTTTCACTAGTAATTGAATCTAATCATACCAACATCTCCATTAACAGTGTGGAGATGTTTTTTTGTTGTTATCCAAGCAATTGTGTTTAGCACAAGAGGAATTATTTTTTGTTACATAAGGTAATTACACAGAAAGCAGGGAGAAAAATGAAAAAATTGTATTCATTGCTGTTAGTAGTATTATTGACAGTAGGAGTTTTAGCAGGATGTGCTGAAAAGAAAGACGAAGTTAACGAAGAAAATAAAACTAGTGTAGAAAAGAAAACAGCGGAAATAACCTATCCAGTTACACTTACTGATGCTGCCAAAACTAAAGTTATCATCGAAAAGAAACCTGAAAAGATCGTTTCACTAATTCCAAGTAATACAGAAATTGCATTTGCATTAGGACTTGACAAAGAAGTGGTGGGAGTGTCTGATTTCGATAATTATCCGGAAGCAGCGACGAAAAAAGAAAAAATCGGCGGACAGGAAATAAACTTAGAAAAAATCATTTCCTTAAAACCAGATTTAGTGCTAGCACATGCATCGTCCGCTCATAATTCTGAAGCAGGGCTTCAGCAGCTTAAAGATGCTGGAATTACCGTTTTGGTTGTTAATGATGCGCAAAATTTTGACCAAGTTTATGATTCCATTGATATGATTGGGAAAGCTACCGGTGAAACAGCGAAAGCCGATGAGATGATTAAAGGGATGAAGGATAAATTGGCCGAAATTAAAGCAAAGGCTGGGGAAATAAAAGAAAAGAAAAAGGTATTAGTTGAAGTTTCACCCGCTCCAGAAATTTATACACCTGGCAAGAATACCTTTATGGATCAAATGCTAAATATAATTAATGCGGAAAACATCGCAAATGATCAAGAAGGCTGGATTAAAATTGATCAAGAGGCGATGATTAAACGCAATCCAGATGTAATCCTGACTACCTATGGATACTATGTCAAAAATCCGGCGGAACAAGTTTTAACTAGAAAGGGCTGGGAAACGGTCAACGCTGTAAAAAATAAGCATGTAGTCGATGTGGATTCTGATCGCGTGACTCGCTCAGGCCCTCGGATCGTTGAAGGAGTAGAAGATCTTGCAAAGGCTGTCTATCCTGAGATTTTTAAATAATAAATATTTAGCCTATATAATAGCTGGAATGTTCCTTGTTCTAGCTTTTTTATTAGGGATTTCAATTGGAACAGTTTCGGTTCCAATCTTAACAATTATTAAGATTATCAGTGCTAAATTATTTGGGGTTATTTCATTGGAGACAATTGACCCTATGTATTCAAGTATTGTCCTTAACATTCGCTTACCTAGAGTGATTTTATCTGGTCTTGTCGGGGCTTCTCTTGCTATTGCAGGGGCAGTCTTCCAAGGTCTGCTAAGAAATCCGTTAGCAGATCCTTATACATTGGGTGTATCCTCCGGGGCGTCAGTTGGAGCGGTGTTGACACTGTTTTTCCATCTATCTATTCCTTTTATTGGTTCCTTCACATTACCATTGCTAAGTATTTTATTTTCCTTTTTAACCATCTTTTTAGTCCTTACTTTCGCCAGTAAAATAGAGCGTTCGATGAGAGTGGAAACGATTATTTTAACAGGGATAATTTTTAGCTCCTTCTTAGGGGCAATTATTTCGCTGATGATTGCGCTTACTGGAGATGAGTTGAGGCAAATTATTGGCTGGCTATTAGGAAGTGTATCGATGAGAGGCTGGGAGTACATAAAGATCATTTTGCCATTTTTTATCATTGGCTCAGGCCTGCTGATTTTTAATGCAAAGGAACTAAACGCCATGTCGTTTGGTGAAGAGCGGGCACAGCATTTAGGGGTCAATGTTCAAAAAAGAAAGCTAATTATTTTAACAGCTGGCTCTATTTTAACAGGAGCGGCAGTTGCGGTGTCAGGTACCATTGGTTTTGTCGGGCTAGTGATTCCACATTTATCAAGATTATTATGGGGTCCCGATCACCGGCACCTCCTTCCGTTATCAATCATAACAGGAAGCGGTTTTTTAATCTTAGCTGACCTAATTTCAAGAACAATCATATCTCCTACAGAATTACCCATTGGTGTCATCACGGCTTTAATTGGTGCACCGGTATTTGCAATAATCCTGCTCCAAAGAAAAAGAACGGAAAGAAGTGGTTAAAGGATGCTTAGTGTTCAACAGATTTCCGGTGGATACTCGAGTGAAGCGGTTCTGAAAGACATTTCTTTTGATGTGGAAAAGGGAGAATTATTCGGGATATTGGGGCCGAATGGAAGTGGAAAGACAACCCTTTTAAAAATGCTTAGTGGAATTTTACCAATCCAAAAGGGTGAGATTTTTATCAATCGGAAACGGCTGCAGGAATACAAAGCAAAACAGCTGGCCCAAATTATTGCCGTTCTTTCACAACATTCATCACAATCTTTCTCATACACCGTAAAAGAGACCGTCTCGCTTGGCCGTTATGCACATCAAAAGGGGTTGTTTCAAACCTGGAGTAAAGCCGATGAAGAGGTTGTCCAACGAGTAATGAAGCAAATTGGTGTTTCCAGATTCCAAAATAAAAATATTCAGGAATTATCAGGCGGTGAAAAACAAAGAGTATTTCTCGCCCAAGCTTTGGCCCAAGAGCCTGAAATACTATTGTTAGATGAACCCACTAACCATTTGGATTTGTCGTATCAAAAGGAATTGTTAGATTTCTTAAAACAATGGACGTCAGAAAATGGATTAACAGTCATCTCCATTTTTCACGATTTAAACCTTGCCGGGCTTTATTGTGATCGATTGCTCCTTCTCGAAAATGGCAGGATAAATATTGATCATATTCCTAATGAGGTGCTGCGGGAAGATCGAATAAGAGATGTGTATCATACAGACATTCAAAAACATCCCCATCCTAAAGTCGCTGCACCGCAGATGGTTTTACTGCCAAAAGTGAATCACGAAGTTGTCGATTTTGACCTAGATGAGTCGATGCTGAATATTTCAGAAGAATTTATCGAGTTAACATCCCCCATGCCATTAAGGACAATGTCATCTGGGGTGATTGGTTCGGGAACGGGATGGCACCAAACATTTGTGAACCGCCATGTTCACAAGGATTACAGCTGTAGTGACTATCGTATAGAAATGACCTCATTTTTAAAATCAAACGGGTTTGAACCGTCGGAAACTGTTGGCATGATGACCGCAGTTGTCCTCGAAGATGTAGTTTACAAGCGGTTTGAACATAATAGCTTCTCGGTATTTGCTGTTGTGACAGCTGGGGTGGGAAATGCAATTGATGCTTCGAAAAGTGAGCTGCATTCATTTGATATGATACCTGGTACGATTAATACATGGATTTTTGTGAACGGTGAGTTGACAGAGGAAGCTTTCATACAATGCATCATGACCGCAACTGAAGCGAAGGTTAAGGCATTGAATGATCTAAAGGTAATCGATGAAGTCACCGGAACGATCGCCACCGGTACATCGACAGAT
Source organism: Bacillus sp. ISL-77 (assembly GCF_018613105.1). Classification (NCBI taxonomy): domain Bacteria; kingdom Bacillati; phylum Bacillota; class Bacilli; order Caryophanales; family Bacillaceae; genus Bacillus; species Bacillus sp. ISL-77. Next base: position 190,278 of record NZ_JAGGQY010000051.1, on the reverse strand, counting down.
AGTATCTTAATTGCTGCTACTCAAACAGGTGAAGTATTAGAATTTGCGGGAACGATTACCCCGTTAGGCAAGCTTATTAGCAAGGCAGTTTATCAGTGCACGATCGAAGCGATTCAAAAATCCAGCAAGAGAAAATGCAAATGATCGTTCATCATTTAATCTCAATCACAGTTGCCTATATTATTGACCTGTTTATTGGGGATCCACCCGATTGGCCCCACCCTGTAAGATGGATTGGAACGATGATAACATTTCTTGAAAAACGTTGGAATAATGGTAAGTCTAAGCGGTGGAAAGGGGTGGCCATGCTCCTTTTTATCTTACTCTTAGTTTTTTTCGTCGTTTTGTTATTAGTTTTAATAGGATATTGGATTCATCCTTTTGTTGGAATTTTAGTGGAAGGTATGATTATTTCTACAACCATTGCTCAAAAAAGCTTGAAGGTGGCTTCTCTAGAAGTCTATCGTCCATTAATAGAAGGGGACCTTCCTGAAGCTAGGAAAAAACTATCCTATATTGTTGGCCGTGATACAGATTCCTTGGATGAGAGTGAAATCGCTCGCGGCACGATTGAGACTGTGGCCGAAAATACTAGTGATGGGGTGACGGCCCCCTTGTTTTGGGCACTGATTGGCGGAGCCCCGCTGGCGATGGTTTATCGCGCAACCAATACATGTGATTCGATGGTGGGCCACATGAACGCTAGATATAAAGAGTTTGGCTGGGCGTCTGCAAAATGGGATGATGTGATGAGCTGGGTTCCAAGTCGATTAACTGGGATCATCATGCTGATAGGAAAACGTCCCGTAAGGATGCCTTATAGAAAAGCTTGGACGATTTTATTCCGTGATGCGAAAAAGCATCCGAGCCCAAACAGCGGCTGGGGTGAAGCGGCTGTCGCAGCTATTTTAGGGATACAGCTTGGCGGAATCAATTATTATAAAGGATTGATATCGAACCGGGCAAAAATGGGTGAACCCATTCAGTCCATCCAAACGGAACATATCATCAAGGCCAATCAAATTCTTAGCAAAACGGTCTTTTTATTTTTATTATTTTTATGGATAGGGGGAATGGTCCTTGAATTGGCCGTCACATGGCTCGAATCCTCAATATTTATATGAGGCAATGGGCCTTGCACTCCCGTTGCAGTATATTGATTTTAGCGCAAATATCAATCCACTTGGCCCGCCATCTACTTTGAAAGAAAAATGGCCGGATTTTTTTCAAGAAATTAATGTTTATCCAGATCCTTATGCAACACAGCTGAAGGAAAGGATTGCAAAATCGCAGCAGACCCCGATCGATACAATCCTAATTGGAAATGGAGGAGCAGAGCTTATTACGCTGCTTGCCCGTATGCTTGCCGGCAAAAAAGTAGTTATTGTGGAACCAACATTTTCGGAATATGAACAAGCATGTCGGGCAAACAAATGTGAAATTGTCTACCATCAACTAGTGGAGCCCAATTTTGAATTGAATTCGGTCAATTTACACTCGAATTTGATGGATGCAGATGCTTTGTTTTTGTGTAATCCAAACAATCCAACAGGTATTTACTATCCGGCCTCTACGATTATTTCGATCATAGAGGAATGTGAAAAGCGGGATTGCCTTGTCATCTTGGATGAAGCATTTTTTGATTTTTTAATAGAATATGAATCATTGGTTCCATACATAAACAAGTTTTCAAATTTAATTATTATTCGCTCACTGACAAAGATGTTTGCGATTCCAGGAATACGCTTGGGATATTTAATCGCTCAGCCAGCGATTGTTTCGGGCCTTAGCCAGTTGCAATCACATTGGAGTACTAATACCATTGCGTTATTAGCAGGGGAACTTTGTCTGCAAAATGAATTTTTTATTAAAGAGACACAGGCATATATTAGTCATGAGCGGAAAAGGCTGTTTGCCTTTTTTACACAGGAAGAATTTGTGGTTTCGTCTTCCAACGTGAATTTCTATTTATTGAAGGATCCGCATTTGAGAGATCAGTTTGCGTTGTTTGAGTTCCTTCTACATCAAGGCATCATTCCAAGGCATACCTTTAACTTTCCTGGTTTAGAGGGAAGATGGCTTCGGTTTGCCATAAAAAGTAATCAAGAAAATAATCAACTAATGGAAGTGTTGGCGAAATGGCGTCATCATCATTAATCTTCATAACAGGCGGAGTAAGAAGTGGGAAGAGCGGCTTTGCTGAGAGGAAAGCAGTAGAGATCGCTCGTAAGACAGGCTGCCAACTTAACTATCTGGCAACCGGCTTTCCTTCTGACTCAGAAATGAAGGCACGAATTGAAAAACACCAACGCGATCGAGATTCAGCGAATTACCGGTGGAAAACGTATGAACAGTCAGTTCAAATTGGGAAAATTGCTGTTGACTTTCATGATAAGGATATTGTTTTGTTGGATTGTGTCACAACTCTATTAAATAATGAATTGTTTTCTTCTGAGCAAGTATGGGATGAACGTTTTTTAGAAAAGGTCAAAGAAAATGTGATCACAGGGATTACTTCGATAAAAAATCATGCTCGGACAATAATTGTCGTCAGTAATGAAGTATTAAACGAGCCGTTACTTGGAAATGATCTGGTGTTTACCTATGGCCGCTTGCTGGGCCAAATCCATCAATATTTAGTCAAGGAAGCGGAGTTAGTGTTTTTAGTAGAGGCAGGGATTCCTATCGTAATGAAGGGAGTAACGCAATGAAAGGAATCATGATTCAGGGTACGGCTTCAGATGTGGGCAAAAGTCTAATCGTAACGGCGATGTGCCGAATACTTGCCAATGAGGGAGTAAAGGTCGCCCCATTTAAATCGCAAAACATGTCCAATAACTCGTACGTGACACAAGACGGTAAAGAAATTGGCAGAGCACAAGGGATTCAGGCGGAAGCAGCTAGAGTGGAGCCAACCGTTTGGATGAACCCTATTCTATTAAAGCCAAGGTCAGATCGGCATGCAGAAATTGTTTATCTAGGAAAAGCGATCGAAACCCTTTCGGGACGAGGATATCGGGATCATTTTTATGAAAAAGGAGTAGAGGTAATTAAGAAATCTCTACACCAGCTTGCCGATGAATATGATGTAGTGGTGATGGAGGGAGCAGGCAGCCCGGTTGAAATAAATTTAAAGGACCGCGAGTTGGTCAATATGAAGGTAGCCGAATTGGCGGAGGTACCAGTTGTGCTGGTAGCCGATATTGACCGCGGTGGAGTATTTGCTAGCATTGTTGGTACTCTTGATCTTTTGGAGCCTAATGAAAGACAGCGTGTTGTCGGTGTGATTATCAATAAATTCCGCGGTGATATTACCTTATTTGAAGATGGAGTTCAGTGGCTGGAAAAGAAAACAGGCATTCCTGTATTGGGTGTATTGCCGTTTGTGGAAAATCATATGATTGATGGTGAGGACTCATTATCGATTCGCAGCCAATTTTCTAATCGGAATGAAGGGACAATTGATATTGCTGTCATCCACCTGCCGTTTATTTCAAATTACAGTGATCTTGAACCATTTTTATTTGAAAAAGGTGTTTCGCTCCGTTTGGTCAATCATGCGAGTGAGTTTGGACAGCCAGACGCAGTTATCCTTCCTGGTACAAAAAGTACGATTAGCGACTTGAACAATTTAAGAGATAAACAGTTAGATATCTTAGTCCGAAACTACGTAGCAAATGGCGGTTATATTGTTGGGATTTGTGGAGGGTATCAAATCCTTGGTGAAGAAATGATTGATGAAGTTGGTTCCGACACTGGGATACCGAACTACAAGGTGAAGGGGTTAGGAGTGATTCCTGCTGCTACTACTTTTTATAAAGAAAAGGAAACAAATCGAGTCACTGCCCAGTATCACAAAGGGATAGAATTACCAATTCACCAGCCAATCGTAGGGTATGAAATCCATTTAGGAAAGACGATATTTTCTAAAGAGGTCTGTCCGTTTTTAACATTAGCAAACGGGGAAGAAGAAGGCTATTACGCAAATAACGGTCAAATCATTGGAACGTACCTTCACCATCTATTTCAAAATGATGAGTGGAGAAATCACTGGTTAAACATGATTCGGACAAGGAAAGGACTCCCTGCTGAAGAAATCCATTCAATTAGCGAGTTTAAAGACAAAAGATTTGATTCTATCGCTGACGAAATGAAAAGTCATCTAAAATGGGATCTGATTAAAAAGATTATCAATCAATGGGGTTCAAAAACATGAAGTTCTTGAAAGGTTTCTTGATTAATATTCAATTCTTTACAGCAATCCCTATCACACTCGAGTTACCAATGGATAAAGACCATCTTAAAAAGGCAGTTCAAGCCTTCCCGCTCGTTGGATTAATACAAGGGATCATTTATTCAGCGGTATTTTATCTGTGTCTTGAGTTTACTCCGTTTTCCCATCTTGCTTGTGCATTCTTGCTTTGGCTGGTAACGATTCTCCTGACCGGAGGAATTCATCTGGATGGCTGGATGGATGTAAGTGACGCTTATTTTTCCTATCAAGATCAAGGGAAAAGGCTGGAAATTATGAAGGATCCAAGAACGGGCGCTTTTGGTGTTCTCTCCATTCTTGTTTTATTAAGCTGTCGGTTTCTATTTATGTATGAGAGTTTAGCGAAGGTCGAAAACGTACTATTTATTATGATTGCAGTCATTCCTTTTTTAAGTAAAACTGTCATGGGTGTTCTGTTGTTAACGGTAAAGTCAGCCAAGGATGAGGGGCTGGGCACGTTATTCCAGAATGCGGCGAAACCGCAGGCCCTTTGGCCGTATCCAATTTATTTAGTTGGTGTTCTAATTCTGGTTAGTTTATTTATAAAAGAAATCTTCTTAATAGGTTTATTGATTTTAGCTGCAGCCTGCTGTTTATTCCTTTTTCGTCGGAAAGCTGTGAATTGGTTTGGCGGTATAACGGGGGATGTCTTAGGTGCAGCTGTTGAAGGGACTGAGTTAATCCTGTGGATGACCGTGTGGTTATTGCATTATTTCGTCATGGTGTAACAGAAGAAAATAGACGAAAAGCCTATCTAGGGTGGAACGATTCGCCGTTATGTCCGGAATCAATAAGTAAATCGGTGACAAAAAGCTATCAGCGCTATTTTTCAAGTGATTTGCAAAGGTGTACTGATACAGCGGAAATATTATTTCCAAACTCTAGTCTATACCTATTAAAAGAATTACGAGAAATGAATTTCGGTCAATGGGAAGGGAATACGTACGAAGACTTGAAAGAAAATAGACTCTATCGGCAATGGCTGGCAGATCCTGTTACGCATTGTCCGCCCGACGGTGAATCATTTGATAAGTTCACCGAGAGAGTTGATGCTGGCTGGGCTAGGATGATTGGAGAGATTCTCGATTCAAGTTTGCAGAACGCAGCAGTAATTACTCATGGGGGAGTCATCAGATTTCTTTTATCAAAATTTGCCCCACACCAAAAAGAATTTTGGGAGTGGCAGGTTAATCATGATCAGGGGTTCGAACTCATATTTGAAAAAGAATCTTTAAGGAGGGGGACGCGGTGCACTTTATTATTGGAGGTGCCTTTAACGGCAAACGGGCTTGGGTAAAGAATACCTACACTGTTTACGAGAATAAACAGTGGGTCTCAGCTTATGATAACCATTTTCTCCCGATAAATTTAATTGATTTTGGCAAGGATGAGATGATCCTTGAGGGTGTAGAAATATGGTTGAAAGATTTAACTTTGACATATGATGCCGACAAGTGTCGAGAGATTTGGAATAAATGTCTCGAGAATTGGCTTTATTGGGAGCAGGAAGCTCTACATCGCCAATTAATTGTGATTGGGACTGATATTACAAAAGGAATTGTGCCATTGGAAGTAGAAAATAGACTGTGGCGGGATGTAACAGGATGGGCCTATCAAGATATCGCCGCAAAATCAGCTAAGGTAGACGTCATTTGGTATGGATTAAATCAAACGATTAAGTAAAGGGGAGAAGTTTCAATGAGAATTTACACAAGAACAGGTGACAAAGGAAAAACAAGCATAATTGGTGGCAGGGTAGACAAGGATGATACCCGTGTGGAAGCGTATGGAACGGTAGATGAAGTGAATTGTTTTGTCGGTCAGGCGATTCAAGAGCTTGACCCCAAATTATTCAAGGACGTGCTTGATGATCTGGAGAAAATTCAACATGAATTATTTGATTGTGGCGGCGATCTTGCTAACGTGACTGAGAAGCGAGTAATAAAGCTGCAGCAAGAATCGATTGATTACCTTGAAAAGAAAATAGATGAATATATTAAAGAGGCACCAGAGCTTGAACGGTTTATTTTACCGGGTGGTACCAAGCCATCGGCATCGATTCATATTGCTAGAACGGTGACTAGAAGAGCGGAAAGATTAGTTGTTAAGCTAGTCAAGGCTGACTCTAAAACACCTGAATTAGCCTTAATGTACTTAAACCGCTTATCAGATTATTTCTTTGCATTGGCTAGAGTTATAAACTTCCGTTTAAATGTCAATGACGTTGAGTATGTGCGCAGTGCAAAAGTATTCAGGGATGGGAAGCGTAAGGAGGAAAAGTAGTATGAAGGGAAAAGTGGTGAGCGGGCTGGCCATGTTAACGGCATTGTCAGTTGTCGGAGCGATGATTAAAATTCCAGCTATTGTCGGCAGTGTCGCATTGGATGTTTTTCCAGCATTATTGGCAGCAGTCCTGTTTGGAGCGGGGGCTGGAGCGGTTGTGGCTGCATTTGGTCATCTCCTATCTGCTCTAATAGGTGGTTTCCCATTGGGGCCAATGCACTTTTTAATTGCTGTCGAAATGGCCTTGCTCGTTTGGATGTTTGGACGTCTTTATAAAAACAATAAGGTTTTAGCAAGTGCACTCTTCATTATTGGGAATGCATTTGTTGCTCCCTTACCATTTATGTTCTTAATGAATGTCGGTTTTTATTTAGGAATTGTCCCTTCATTGCTAATCGGTTCGGTCATCAATATTTTAATTGCACTGGTAGCAATTCCACGGCTTTCTTCATTGGACACTTTTGGCTTAGCGAAGCGGGAAGAAAAATTATGAGAGATATTATAACCATTCCTTTTAACAATATGGACTCCCTCATTATTGCTTGTGATAATAGTGGAGCCATCGGGAAGAAGGAACAAGATCTAGTTCATGTCCCATACGAAACGGTAGCTTATTTTTCGTTTAGAGTTGCCGTTATGGAATGTATAGCAGCCGGGGGTGAGCCCATCTCAGTGGTGCTCCACAACTTCTGCGGAAATGAACCCTGGGATGAGTTAGTTTCAGGAATACAAAAAGGGCTGCGTGAACTAAATTTATCGGATGTACGGTTAACTGGTAGTACAGAAAGTAACTTTTCACTCATGCAATCTGCTGTTGGTTTAATCGTTCTCGGGAAAAAGTCTATTGCTCGAACGATAGAGATAGCTTACTCTGAGCAATTGAAGTTTGCAGTGGTAGGCAGGCCTCTTGTTGGAAACGAAGTGATCGAACAAAAGGATCAAGTTGCCCCTCTGTCCGTTTTTCAGAAGATCAGCAAGATTCATGATGTCATGGTCTGGCCGGTTGGTTCCAGAGGGATATTATATGAGATCAATCAGATGTTTCCTATTGAAGGATTTTCACAGGAAATGATCATCTCAAACGTGGATATTTTAAAATCTGCTGGTCCAGCTACCTGCTTTTTGGCCGTGTATGATCCAGGACAAGAAAAAACAGTAATGAAAACAGCAGGAAGATTTTTCAACCTATTGGAAATAAAAAAATAGCACGCATCGATTGCGTGCTATTCACGACTATTCTTAACTTTTTCAACTAATGAATTTACGGCCTCGCCGAGCTTATATAAAGCCTTATCCAAGCCCTTTTTCCATCCAGGGGCTTGTTCTTTTATGCTCTCACCTAGTTTTTGAGCATTTTCATTTAGTTCCTTGCTAATCTTCTTCGCCTGTTCATTGAATCTTAAATTAGGAGGAGCTTCACCGGCAAGCTGTGCATTAATTGAAGAAACTTCGAATCGTTCTTTCGGAAGATGCTGAAGAGATTCTTTCATCATCTCTTTAAAAATCGGCACCACATTGGCCGAACTCGCACTTGGCAGGTAATGCTGTCGGTCGGTTTGGTCAAATCCAATCCAGATTGCTCCGACAAGATTTGGGGTATATCCAACCATCCATTGATCCTTAGTTCCACTCACATTATTAAATGGTAATTGGGTAGATCCAGTTTTTCCGGCCAGTTGCACTCCGGAGATTTGGGCGCGTCTACCCGTCCCGGATTCTACTACATTTAAGAGCATCGAAGTCATTTCATCCGTGACCTCTTCTGACGTCACTTTTGTGGTTTTCGCTTCCCGCTCTGCTAAAACATTTCCAGTCGGCCCAACTATTTTAGTAATTAAGTGGCTATCTTCCCGCTTCCCGCCATTTGGGAAAGCTGAAAAAGCGTTTGCCATTTGAAGGGGAGAGACCCCTTGACTCATCCCGCCCAGTGCAATTGCCAGGTTTTTATCTTCTTTTGTAACAGGGATGCCAAACCTTTTTAATGAATCGATCCCTTTATCTAGGCCAATCTTATTTAACAGCCAGACAGCCGGGATATTCAGCGATTTCTCAAGTGCCTTATACATTTCAACCTTTCCTTCGTATGTTTTTGAAAAATTTTCTGGTTTGTAATTTCCGAAGGTGGTTGGTTCATCGACAAGCTTGGATGAATAGTTGTATCCTTCTTCAAGGGCAGGTGTATATACTGCCAATGGTTTGATCGTTGATCCCGGCTGTGCACGTAATTGTGTTGCTCGGTTAAAGCCTCGGAATACATGCTCACCGCGGCCTCCAACAAGGGCTAGTACTCCCCCTGATGCAGGGTCCATTAAGACTGAACCACTTTGAACTAATTTCCCCCCTTGGCTCCTTGGGAACAAGTAGTTTTTACTATAGACCTTTTCAAGGCCAGACTGAAGATCTTGATCCAAAGCAGTGTAAATTCGATAGCCTCTTGTTAAAATTTCCTCCTGTGTTATGCCATATTTATTGATAGCTTCATTTAAAACAGCATCCACATAATAAGGGTATTTTCGTTCAACAAAGCTCCCCCCGCCATCGTGAAGGCGAATCTTTTCTTTCTTAGCCTTCGTATACTGTGAATTATTTATCATCCCTAGTTCTTTCATTTTTGCTAACACTGTATTTCGTCTTTTCATCGCTAAATCATAGTTTTTATAAGGGTCAAGATAATTCGGTGAATGCAATAGTCCGGCTAGCATCGCTGCCTCACTGACCGTTACATCCTCGATATTTTTATTAAAATACTTTTTTGATGCATTGCTAATACCCCAGGCACCGCTCCCGAAGTAAACCTGATTGATATACATTTGCAGAATCTCGTTTTTGGTATAAACCTTTTCGATTTTTACAGCTAAAAATAATTCCTCAGCTTTTCGCTTATAGGTCCGTTCTGGTGAGAGAAGCGCATTCTTCGTTAGCTGCTGGGTTAAGGTACTGCCACCGCCTGTAATTCTTCCCGCAAACAAATTACTGAAAAAGGCACGGGCAATTCCTTTGATATCAAAACCACCATGCTGATAGAAGCGTTCGTCCTCAATGGCAACGACAGCATTGGGTACATACTTTGGCAAGTCCTCAATTTTTACGCCTTTCGTCCGATTAGTAGCGACATTGCTAGCTACTTTTCCATTTTTATCATAAATAACCGTCGGCTGGCTGAGACCCTGCTTCAAAGATTGGACATTTGCTCTCATCGCGAGCCAGCCGAAATAGAGGATGGTCGCTAAAACAACCACTAGAATAATTAATAAGAATATTTGTGTTAAATGTTTCTTTTTCCAGAAACGAACGATTTTTTCCCAAAATGGATGCAATTTCTCCATGTAATCTCCTTACTTTCAAAAAAGTAATTTTTAATTCTTTTATTATAAATTTTATCGAATAAAAAGACTAGCAAAAGCAATTTGACTAGTATTATTCCCTCTTGTCACAAATAAAACTTAGATACGTCTAACAAGTTAATAAAAAAATATTTTGAATTTGTGTAGGGTTCATTAAAAAAACCTTCGTCTATAAGGTGTAATGAATGGGAAACAGGAGGAAATAATGATTACAATAAAAAATTTAAGCCATGATTTTGTGATTGGAAAAAAAGGAAGACAAACGATTATTCCGGTACTCAGAGATATTTCTTTGACGGTCGAAAAAGGTGAAATTGTTACAATTGTTGGTAGGAGCGGATCGGGGAAATCGACGCTTCTTAATTTAGTGAGTGGCTTCATTCATCCGAAAGAGGGTGAAATTTGGATCAGCGGGGAAAAAGTATCAGATTTGAATGAAACGAAATTTGCAGATTTCCGGATTAATAATCTAGGATTTATTTTTCAAAGCTTTCAATTGATTCCGAGCATGACTGCCTTTCAAAACGTGGAGCTGCCGCTAATATTAAAAGGTATTAACGAAAAGGAACGAAAAATCCAAACGGATGAAATGCTTAAAAAAGTTGGGCTCCTAGATTACCAGGATCATTATCCAGGAGAATTATCAGGTGGGCAGCAGCAGCGGGTAAGTATCGCCCGTGCCTTAATTGTTAATCCCCCGATTATTCTTGCCGATGAACCGACCGGCAGCCTTGATAGTGAAACAGAGGAAGAGTTATTGAAATTCATTAAGGAATTAAATACGGATTTAGGAATCACCTTTTTGATAATCACCCATGATGACAAGGTGGCCGATATCGGCGACCGAAAGATTAAGTTAAAAGATGGCCGCATTGTCGAGGGGGTGCTGTTATGAAGTTAAAAGATCAATTCCGCTTCGTCCGCCAGAATATGAAGAAAAATAGAACGAGAGTATTTATGACGATTCTTGCGACAGCAATGGGTTGTGCCTTCCTAATTGTTCTCGCCTCTGTCGGGTTTGGCTTACAGAAATCAGTGGTAAAGGAAATTACTGAACGCAGGGTCATTACCCAAATTGATGTCCATGGCAAAGAAACAAAAGATCAAGGGATTTTTCGTCCTTTAAATGATAAAGATATTCAAATTTTTGAAAAAGTTAAAGATGTCAAAGCTGTCACAAGAAGGAAAATGTTGCAACAGGAAAGCACCTATACGATTGGGAATTATCAAGAAGCAACGCAAACTTTTGTGGCGAATTTTCCGGCAGAAATAAAATCCGGTTTTGAATTATCTGAGGGCAGGCTGCCAAAGGGGAAAGATGAAGTGGCTGTAGGCTATAATTTCCTAACTAATCTTGCAGATAAGGAGGCTGGCGATGATTTGTACGATGAGAAGGGTCAGGTTAAAGCGGAGTACCTCTATAAAGGCGAATTACTTGGCAAGGAAATTAAGTTAACGATCAGGCAGTTTAAAGAGGGCAAACAAGTAGTAAAAACGATTCCATTGAAGGTTGTTGGCATCTCTAAAAAGCCAACGAAAGAATGGGCCGAAGATAGAAGTGTGTTTATTTCGGATGAAATGCTAACGGAAATTGAGACGTTTACTGGAACACCAAAAGGGTACCAGCTCGATGCCAATGGTGTAGTACCTGTCGGCCTGAATGTCAATAAAAACTCGTATGATGAAGTTAAAATCTATGCTAAAAACATAGAAGCCGTCCAAAGTATCTCTGATCAATTAAAAGACAAGAATTATGCTTCGTATTCAGTGGTAAATGAATTAAAAGAGGTAAATATGGTGTTTATGATTGCAAAAGCAGGACTCATATTTATTGGAACGATCGCCATTTTAATCGCTTCTATCGGAATTTATAATACGATGACGATGGCGGTGACCGAGCGGGCGCCTGACATTGGAATTATGAAAGCAATCGGTGCGAATCCAAAAACGATTAAACGAATTTTTCTGCTTGAAAGCAGTTATATTGGGTTGATCGGTGCACTCATTGGTACAGTCGTTTCCTATGGGATTAGCTATGCGGTGAATTTTGCGATTCCATTAATTATCAAACAGGCATTTGGTCAAGAATCGGACTTAGACTTAATCTTTAGCGACATCCCGCTTATTTTACCAATCATTTGTATTGTAATTTGTTATGGTGTTACGATTATCTCAGGATTTCGACCAGCACAGCGGGCAACAAAAGTTGATGTATTAAAAGCAATGCGGAGAGAAGTTTAGTTACGAGGTTATCCAATGAAATTCCGCACCATTCGCGGACAACCAATTCCTAGTCCAAGCATATGTTAATAGAAAGATTGTTTAACATAAAGGAAAGGGCTGGGGAAGATGATTAACTGGAAGGTCCGACTAAGAAACCGGAACTGGGTTATCGCGTTTGTATCTCAAATTATGATTGTTGCTCAATTGGTGTTTGCGTGTTTAAATTCCTTTGGGATCATTGATTTTCAACTCACTGATGCTATTCAAAATTCTGTGTTAACCTTTTTAAATGCTGTATTTGTATTGCTGTCTATGTTAGGAATCGTACAGGATCCAACCACCAAGGGCTATGGGGACAGTGAACGGGCATTAAAATACAAGGACCCAAATTAATTAACCCATGTCAGTTCCAAATTGGAACTGACTTTTTTGTTAGTTATAGAGGAACAGTGAGAAAATTCTTTACATTATCCACTCAAATTGTTTTACTAGATATTGACTAAATATTCGTGAGAGGCAGTACATATATGTCAAAAGTAAAAAACTATATTGGGCAATTTCATCCAATTGTATGGGTTTTGTTATTAGGTACAGTTTTGTCAAGGGGCTCGGCTTTTATGACGCTCCCTTTTCTATCAATCTACTTATCGAGACATATGGACTTGTCACCAATCGTTATTGGGTTAACCGTTGGGATGAGTCCATTAATGGCGACCGTCGGCGGTTTTATTGGCGGCCACTTATCAGACCGGTTTGGTCGAAAACCTATTATGCTGACGGCTTTGTTTGCGCTAGCAATTGTTTATTATGGGTTCACCCTAGCGACAGGACAGGGGTGGTTTATCCTCTTAAATGCACTAAACGGCCTGTGTACCTCATTCTTCGAACCAACTTCGCAAGCCTTGATGGCCGATTTAACTAGCAAGGAAAAGCGGATGAAGGTTTACTCTTTACGCTACACAGCGATGAATATCGGAGCATCTGTAGGACCGCTTATAGGTGCATACTTGGCAAGTACGGCTGCTAAGCTTTCCTTTGCGATTACAGGAACAACTTATCTTATCTATGCGATTGTATTAGTTTATTTTATGAAAAAACTGGGTATCCAAGCAGAGAAGATTAGTAAAAAAGTGGTATCTCTTGGGGATGCTTTTTGGATTATTAAAACAGATAAGGCCCTAAGGTATTTAATCATTGGGATTATTTTAGTTAACATTGGTTATGTTCAAATAGATTCCAATTTACCGCAGATTTTAGAAGGTACGGTTGAAAATGGCATTGTGATTTTTTCCACGCTCATAACGATTAATGCCTTGATGGTTGTTTTCCTGCAGATGCCAATTAGCTATGTTGCTGAAAAGTTTAGATTAATGCAGGTAATGGTAATCGGTGCAGTCTTTATGGCGGCAGGTTTAATCGCATTTAGCTTTGTAAGTGGCTGGGTAACAGCTATTCTTGCTATCGTGTTATTAACCCTGGGTGAAATATTAATCTTTCCTTCCAACAGTATGATGATTGATCAATTGGCCCCTGAGCATTTGCGCGGCACTTATTTCGGAGCAGCTCAATTCCGGAAAATCGGGAATTTTCTTGGGCCAATCATTGGCGGCTACCTACTTAGCCAGTATCAAGGACAGATCATGTTTTGGTTTATTGCTCTAATAACACTAGGAAGTATCGTGTTCTTTACAGCTGGAAACAAAGTTTTCATTGACACTAAAGCTAGCATTGAAAAAACGACTTAAAAAGATAAAAAATGCCTCTGGTGATGAAAACCAGAGGCATTTTTTACATCGTGACCCAAAATAAAAACACTACATTTATTACTAAGATGCCCACAATTTCCCAAATTTTTGTTAAAATAAGGATGAGAGATATGGTAAGAGAAAAACTTAGGTTTGACCCTTTATAGTACTTCTTTGTTGCTTTAAGAATAGGATTAATTATCCATTTGAAAAGGGGGTCTCAAAATGTGGTTTTGGATAACTATTTCGGTTATAGTTTTCGTCCTATTGCTGATTGTAGAGGAATTCATCTACTATTTTTGGAACCGTTATGTGTATGGTGCAAATTATGAAAGACAGAGGAGATGGTGGGGTAGACTGTCTGCCTCAGGTGTTATATTTAAACGGTTGTTCCATAAAAGAGAAAAGGAAAGATCGAATACTAATTCAGATAAGGGCTTGCAATTATAAGGTAAGCACTTATCTTTTTTTTATTTTAAATTCTAGTTAGAAGAATTTCCCTTTTTCCTATTTAAAAAAGCACCTATGGAATCAATGACGAAAAACAATATAAATAATAAAACAATGATATATTCAGCTGCCTCCATTACCCTAAAAGGGTTAATAGCCTTCCAAATAATTCCTGAAATACTTACGCCCATCAAAAGATCCAACGAAATAATTAGTATTAAGCTGCCAACCGCCAGCAGGGTCGTTACAAACAATATTTTCAACCTCACCACACCCTTAGGAATTATCTTGTTTTTATTGTTCTTTTCTAAGCTGTTCCTTATTCTAACCTGTATATTTTAATTATGGTTGTATAAAAACCACTTTCAATGGGATAAAGTGATATACCTTGGGCAATATATCCAGTATTGGGAGAAAAGTGTTCAAATAATTTTTAAGGAGGCCGGTATTGTGTCGATTTTGTCTAAGATGCTTAAAAATAAACAAAAAAAGAGACAGGATGATAATTATAGGCAAAAACAAGATCCGCAAAAACCGGAGGACTTGCCGATTTTAAGAGACTATCAAGAGAATATATCTCGTCTAAAAGAGGAAGTTGGCAATAGTAGCGATATTAACGTTCGCGAGTTTAAAATTGGTCCACATAAAGGTGCTCTTGTTTACGTTGACGGAATGGCTAGTTCTGATGCAATAGCCGACTATATATTAGAAACAGTAATCGAAACAAAGGTACCTGATGAACCAGTCGATCTAATACAATACATGCTGGATAAAACAGTAGCACTTGGAAGTGTCAAGACAATTGATAATTGGAATCAGGTATTTGATTCATTGTTCTCAGGAGATACGGTCATCTTTTTACAGGGATGCAATAAAGCTATCAGTGGTGAAACAAAAGGATGGGAAAGGCGTTCGATTACGGAGCCTACCACACAATTATCAATTCGAGGTCCAAAAGATTCGTTTACGGAAACACTCCGTACGAATACGGCTTTAATTCGCCGCCGTATAAAAAGTCCAAATTTACGGGTGGATTCCATGAAACTAGGGTCTGTTTCCCAAACTGATATCGCCATTATGTATTTGGAAGGGATTGCCAATGAAAAAATTGTTGGAGAGGTCAAAGAAAGGCTTCAACGAATCAATATCGATTCCATCCTTGCTTCTGGATATATAGAGCAATTGATTGAAGATCAAACTTGGACAACATTTCCAACCACGTACCACTCAGAAAGGCCAGATGTCGTGACATCACATTTACTAGAAGGGAGAATTGCCATAGTAGTCGATGGGACTCCGTTTGTTGTTACAGTTCCAGCTATTTTTATTCAATTTTTCCAAGCACCGGATGATTACTATTCACGATTTGACATATCAACAGGAGTTCGATTGTTAAGAATTTTAGCATTTCTTATCGCAGTTATTGGACCTTCTGTTTATATTGCTGCGACCACCTTTCATCAAGAGATGATCCCGACGACGATGGCGATTGCTATTGCCGCTCAACGGGAGAATGTTCCCTTTCCTGCTTTTGTTGAGGCATTAATCATGGAGGTTACATTTGAAATTTTAAGGGAGGCGGGGCTTAGGCTTCCAAGGGCTGTTGGTCAGGCCGTATCCATTGTCGGGGCCCTCGTAATTGGTCAGGCAGCCGTACAGGCTGGGTTTGTCTCTCCTGTCATGGTTATTGTCGTTTCAATCACTGCCATCGCAAATTTTTCTACACCCGTTTTTGCAATGGCGATTGCGGCACGATTAGTTCGCTTTGTCCTGATGGGATTAGCTACAATGTTGGGCTTTTATGGAATCATGTTAGGGCTGATGTTCATGTCACTTCATTTATGTTCGCTGCGCTCGTTTGGAATTCCATACATGATGCCGCTCGCACCTTTCAACATCCATAATCAACAAGACGCATTTGTTCGCTTTCCAGTCTGGGCTATGAAAAATAGACCGATGTTTATTAGCAAAGGCAATATTAATAGGACCGGAGAAAATCAAAAGCCTGGACCCCCAAAACAAAATGAAAATCAACCTACAAATGGTGAAGAATGATGAAAAAATGGTTCATTATTATGTTGATATTAATAATGTCTCTGCCGGTACTGAGTGCTTGCTGGAATCAGAAAGAGTTAACTGATTTGGCCTTTGTGATGGCACTTGGTATTGATAAAGGAGAGGACGACTTGTACCATGTTTCGTTTCAGTTGGTTAACCCCGGGAACGTTACAGCTGGGCAAGGTGGAGGAGGAGGCCAGGGGCTGCCGATAGCCGTTTATAAAAGCACTGGTAGAACCATTACTGAAGCATCTAGAAATGCAACGAAAAAGGTTTCGCGCCGTTTATATTATGCGCACACCAATGTAGTCGTTGTTAGTGAAGAAGTGGCACGTGATAGAACTCTAATGCTTAATATGTTAGATGCCTTTGCAAGGGATCCTGAGTTTAGAACAACTACAGAGTTCGTTATCGCAAGAGATTCGACGGCAGAGGAGATTGTCACTACTCTGACTATTCTCGATAAACTGCCTGTTACCCTGATTACAAAAGAAATCGAATCTACTGAAGCTATGAAAGGAGAAAATATAAGTATAAGTATAGATGATATCATTGATGGAATTGTCGGCAGTGGGAAAGAGCCTATTGCAAACGGTTATCGACTAATTGGTATGAAAGAAGAAGCCAATAAAGCAGCTAATTTACAAAAAACAACAACCGATGCTTACCTCTCAGCTGATGGCTTAGCGGTTATTAAAGACGGTGAATTGATCGGTTGGATTGAAAGTAACAAGGCACGTGGAGTGACCTGGGTCTTGGATAAAGCGAAGAGCACAGATATAACTCTTAATTGGAAAGGGAAAAAAAATGCCATTAGTATGGTGCCTATTAGGTCAAAAACCAAAGTTTCAACTATCGTTAAAAATGGAAAACCTGTAATAAATATTAAAATTGAGAATGAGGGCTGGATTAGTGAAGCGAATATAGCAATTGAATTGATGGATCCAAAAACAATTGGAAAAATTGAAAAGTTAGTTGAAAAAGAGATTAAAAAGGAAATACAGTCTTCAGTAAAGGAAGCCCAGAAACTAAAATGCGATATATTCGGGTTTGGTGATGGTGTTCATAAAGCTAACCCTGAATTATGGAAGAAGCTAAAGGGGAATTGGAACGATTATTTTGCAGACCTGGAAGTGAATGTTAAGGTAGATTCTTACGTGCGGCGTGAAGGGGTTCGGACAAATCCATTTTGGTCAGACATTAATAAATAACCTTATATAAGGGCGGGAGGGGGGACAATCGTACATGGAAAAGGCAAAAATAAGTGGATACCAATTGTTCGTGCTGATCGTTTTGTTTGAAATGGGTAGTGCAATTCTTCTGGGTCTCGCATCAAACGTGAAACAGGACGCCTGGATAGCGATATTGCTCGGTTTAGCAGGCGGAATTCTTGTTTTTTTTATTTATTACCGATTATATATGTACTATCCTGACCTGCCCTTAACGAGTTATCTTCAAAAAATTTTAGGAAAATGGCTTGGACGGTTGATTGGGTTCTTATATATTGTCAATTTTATTTATCTTGCATCAAGGGTATTACGAGATTTTGGAGAGTTATTAACCACAACTATTTATAATAGCACTCCACTATTTGTGATCAATACTTTGATGATCCTTACTATTATCTATGGGCTCCATAAAGGGTTTGAAGTAATAGCCCGAGTTGGAGAAATTTACTTTGAAGTTATCTACCTGACGGCGATATTAGGCATGATGTTAATTACCTTTTCGGGTTTAATTCATTTGAGTAATCTAACCCCGATCTTAGAGAATGGATTGAAACCTGTTATTAAAACCTCTTTAACTCAAACCCTCAACTTTCCTTTTGGAGAAATGGTTGTTTTTACGATGCTGCTCCCGTTCTTAAATGATAAAAAAAAGGCCAAAATAGTCTGTGTGGGTGGGATGATATTAGCGGGAATAAATATTGCCATTACAGCGGTAGTAAATATTTCTGTTTTGGGAGTGGATCACTTTTATCGGTCCACTTTCCCCTTATTAACCACAGTAGGAAGAATCCAAATTGCCGATTTTATCGAGCGTTTAGATGTATTATTTATGCTCTATTTAATCATTGGTGGTTTCTTTAAAATTGCCATTTATTATTATGCTGCAGTGGCCGGAGCTGCCGATATCTTTCAATTTAAAGATCAACGCAAGCTTGGGTTTCCAATTGGAATGCTCGTTTTATTTTCATCAATAACGATTGCATCAAATTTTGCAGAATTTATAAAAGAAGGGCTGATTTTTGTACCAATTTATTTGCTTTGGCCTTTTCAAATTATCATCCCCTCAATCTTACTAATCATTGCTTTTATTCGTAACAGGAAGAAACAAACAAGCCCGGCTTAAATAAATAACCCTTTATAAGGGGGGATCAATTATATGGAAAAGGCGAAAATAAATGCAACCCAATTGTTCGTCCTGGTCGTTTTGTTTGAAATGGGAAGTGCTATTCTTGTTGGGATTGCATCAGATGCAAAACAGGATGCTTGGATAGCCATTTTGCTCGGTTTAACTGGCGGTATCATGATCTTTTTTATTTATTACAAATTATATATGTACTATCCTGACCTTCCCTTAACGAGTTATGTTCAAGAAATAACTGGAAAATGGCTTGGACGGTTGATTGGGTTCTTATATATTGTCTATTTTATGTATCTTGCAGCAAGGGTATTGCGAGATTTTGGCGAGTTATTAACATCAACTATTTATAATAGTACTCCACTGTTTGTGATCAATACCTTGATGATCATTACTATTATCTATGGGATCCATAAGGGATTTGAAGTAATAGCCCGAGTTGGTGAAATTTACTTTGGGGTTGTCTACCTGACGGCGATATTAGGCATGTTGTTAATTACCTTTTCTGGATTAATTCATTTGGGAAATTTAAAACCGATTTTAGAGAATGGGTTGAAACCGGTAATAAAGACATTTTTAACCCAAACCATCAACTTTCCTTTTGGAGAAATGGTTGTCTTTACAATGCTGCTCCCGTTTGTAAATGATAAAAAGAAGGTTAAAATAGTCTGTTTAAGTGGAATGATATTAAGCGGAATAAATATTACCATTACAGTTGTAGTAAATATTTCAGTATTAGGGGTAAATCTCTTTAGTCAATCCACTTTCCCACTATTAACGACCGTAGGGAAAATTCAAATTGCCGATTTTATCGAACGTCTCGATGTCTTGTTTATGCTCTATCTAATCATTGGAGGTTTTTTTAAGATTGCGATCTACTATTATGCTGCAGTTGCTGGTGCCGCTGATATCTTTCAATTAAAAAACCAACGAAAGCTCGGGTTCCCACTCGGAATTATCGTCTTATTTGCATCCGTTACGATTGCATCTAATTATTCGGAACATATAAAGGAAGGGCTGGTTGTTGTACCCACTTATTTACATTGGCCCTTTCAAATTATCATTCCTTCCATGTTATTAATTATTGCTTTTTTCCGAAATCGGAAGAAAAAGAAAAGCCCGTCGTAGTGGACGGGCTAATCACTTATTCATTTTACACTCCTTCAGGAATCGAGCGCTGGTTGTTTTTAGGGTCTTTTTGCTTGATCGGTAATGAAATTTGAACAGATGTCCCTTGATTTTTCTGACTATCAAAATGGATATTGCCTTGATGGGATTGAACAATCTTGAAACTAACCGTTAAACCTAACCCAGTCCCTTTTTCTTTAGAAGAGTAGAAGGGTTCGCCAATTTTCTCTAATCTTTCTTTAGAAATACCGCAGCCATTGTCTTTAATGGAAATTAACACATGACTATTTTCTATTTGCTCTAGAATAATGGAAACCGTTCCTCCATTTTGGCTTGCTTCTATCGAATTTTTAATCAAATTGATAAACAATTGCTTGAGTTGATTTGGTTCGCATTCAATCCATATGTCGTTTTCAGGAAAAAGAGCTTCAATTTGAACATTATATAAACTCGCTTCGGTGTTTAATAATGAAATGACATCCATTAATAGCTTTTGAAGATCTGCTTTGGTATATTTTAAAAGCTGAGGTTTTGCCAATAACAAAAGCTCACCAACAATGTCATTGATACGATTTAATTCGTCGAGCATAATTTGATAAAAAAATTGATGCTTATCATCTTCCATTTGTAAAAGTTGGACAAATCCTTTTAATGACGTCAGCGGATTCCGAATTTCATGGGCAACGCTGGCAGATAATTCACCAACGATTGATAGCTTTTCTGTCCTGCGAAGACGTTCTTCTGCATCCCTTAAGGTGGTCACATCACTGCCATAGCCAATAATTCCAGCGATATTTCCATTAATAATGATCGGAAGGGAAGTACATTGTAAGATAATCCGATTCCCGTTTGCATGTGGTATATACACCTCATACATGACCGGTTTTATTTCTTCCACAACAGTGGAAATGAACTTTGGAAGATATCGTTTATACCTTTTTGGTAATAATTGTTTTACATTTTTCCCAATCGCTTCTTCCCGTTTGAAGCCTGTAATGACATCATACTGTGGGTTTAAATTGGTAATAGTTCCGCCTAAATCCATCATATAAACAATATCTGGACTGTATTCAAATAATGACTTATATTGTTGCTGACTCTCTGCTAATTTTAATGCCATTTCCTTTTTTTCGGTAATATCACGTCCAATGATGACCAAACCTTGTCGACTGCCATCTTCGTGAAATAGTGGTACTTTAATCGTGTCAAATATTTTTACTGATCCATCTGGAACAGGAAGGACTTCCTCTATTCGAGTGATTTCTCGATTAATCCAAGCATCTTCATCAGAAGTTTCACAAAATCTGAGAGCATCACCGTAAAAGTCTGTATACTCGGCTAATTCCGAATCCTTTTTCCCCCGATAATCCACATTCTCAAGCTGGAACAATTGTAAACCAAATTCATTTGCTTCAATCCATCTGCCTTCACCGTCTTTAAAGTTAACAAAATCAACCATTGAATTGATTAAAGTAGATAGACGTTTCTGATCTTCCTGGGAAACATCTAACTCCTCTTTTTTACTAATGAAGAAATAAATGAACCCTCCAGTCATGGCAACATAAAAGATCTCTTTTGACCTTAACACCAACTCAATAAGTGAAGAAGGCACATATTGTTCGATTACATAATTGGACCCATATATCCAAATAATACTTGTAAAAAAGTAGAGGATGATGATCTTTATTTTATTCATGGAAATCTCCAGTTCTCTTCAAGGAATAAAGTTTATTAAAAACAAGGAGTAGTGAGTATTTATTACTCCTTAGTCTATAGTACTAGATAATCCATTATTTTGGAATAATGCAACGCTTGAAATATTAATAACTATAAAAACTTTTGCTACATTATTATCTGATTGCCTACATGGAAAAGGCTTATGGAGTGTATTCCATAAGCTATCTGTTCTTCGATTTCAAGATTTTTAGAAGAGTCTTTTTCCAAGGATAACTAAATCACGTTCAATCCCATCCAGCTCAGCCACATTCGGAAGCTGTGCCCATTTTTCAAATCCAAAACTTGAGAAAAGTTTAATGCTAGGTTCATTATGACCAAAAATAAAACCTAGTAAGGTTTTGATTTGCAGACTTGGACAGGCATCGATTGCTTTTTGGATTAAATATTTACCAAGTTTCCTGCCTCGAAAGTCGGGATGAATATAGATACTAATTTCTGCTGTCGCATTATAGGCGGGCCTGCCGTAAAAAGATTGGAAACTAACCCATGCGCAAATTTCTCCTTGATTTTCTACAACCCATAATGGACGAAAGGTTGATGAATGTTCGTTAAACCATTGAACTCTGTTTTCTACTGATATTGGTTCAAGATCGGCTGTAACCATCCTACTTGCTATGGTTGTATTGTATATATCAACAATTACAGGCAAATCACACATATCGGCATCTCTAATCGTAAAGTCATCAAACATGTTATGTACCACTCCCGTTTTTTTCTTAATAGATTTTATAATATCTTTTGGAACAAACATTATCAATATTGTAATAACAAATTACTTTGAAAAAGAAAAACCTTTTCTCGAAATTGCTGTTCGAGAAAAGGTCATTTCTAATGACAGTAAATGTTTATGCTGCCATTACTCGTTTCTTTGCCTAAGCCTTACCAACGGTGGGCCTTGGCATTGCTCCTTAAGATGATCGTGTTATGCGTCACTTGAGTTTGCCCATTCACTTGTGAATTTTGACGTTTTGGACGCGTCGTATGGTGGTGAAAGAGCTCTGAGTGCGGATCTAAATGGTCTTTATAACTCATCTAAAATCACCTCATCAAAGGATTTGAAACGACGATATTCTAATGAATATCACCATTATCTTTTGTAAAATGACAGGAAAATAGTCATCAAACTTGAATTTAATGAGAAATATCTTCAAAAACGTTAATAAAACGTTCACATGCATAGTCATGGAAATGAGTTAAAATGAATACATCGAATGATTGTGATTCAATTCACAAAACAAATTATTTTTAACAGCATGTCAAAACAATAAAAGAGGCGAATTTAAAATGGTTAGTTTATCACTTGGCGGACTGCTTCTTCGATTCCTTTTGGGAGGTCTAGCTGTAGTTGCCTGTACTGTCGTAGCAAAGAAGTTAGGGGAAAAAGCTGGGGGAATATTTGCTGCATTTCCTGCTGTTTAGCTGACAGCATTACTCACCATTAGTCTTGATTTTCACGGCGGTCAGCTTATTACCCATTCGATCATGTTATCTAAAGGCGCCATTTTTGGGATGGCAATCAATATTCTTGTCGCCATCCTCGCAGGCTACCTGCTTCCTAAGATAGGTTGGAAAAAAGGAATCCTACATGCAATGGCTTGCTGGTTTACTGTATCAATTGTTGTTGTATTCATTACATCTCATTAAATGAAAAAGGTGGACAACATGAATAAAAAGGACTTATTTATTCGGTTTTTACTAGGTGGGGCAGCAGTCTCCCTAAGTTATCTTATAACTATTATTTCCCCATGGAAGATTCTTGCCGGTATTTTTGCCGCTTTTCCAGCCGTTATGTTGACAGCCGTTATTATGGTGGGAATTGCCTCGGGGACTAAGAAAGCAACAAATATTGCTAGAGGCTCCGTATATGGAATGATTGGTGGAATCATTTGTGTAATAACAGTTTTAATAACATTGGAAACCAGTGAAAATTGGATTTTTAGTATCATTCTAGGTCTCCTATTTTGGCTTGGAAGTTCACTTACCATTTCCACCTTAAGAGAGCGGACAGCAAGAAAAGTAATTAGTCATGTATAGTTAACAAAAAATTCTTTGGCGCCATAGCTAGAGGATTTTTTTTATTAGGAAAATATTAACTTGTATTATCTGAAAGTTCGGAATAAAATAAAGTTAACATACCAACCGGTAGGTATGCCTACAATCGGTTCAGCATATTATAAATTAACGGCATTAAACTTGATGTTAAGAATAAGAATGGAGTGAATGGTATGTATTTACGATTGACTGATGAACAAAAAATGGTACAAAAAACAATTAGAAGATTCGTAGAAAAAGAACTTATTCCCCTTGAAAACGATGTACTTCGCAATGAACGAGAAGGTAAACCGAGTCTTCCTGCAAGTAAACTAAAAGAGCTGCAACTAAAAGCGAAGGAAGCAGGTTTTTGGGGAATTAACACTCCAGAGGAATATGGTGGTGCAGATCTTGGTCAAATGATGATGGCAATTGTGTTAATGGAAGTGTCAAAAACCTTTGTCCCATTCCAGTTCGGCGGTGGTGCAGATAATATTCTTTACTATGGTAATGAAGAACAAAAGAAAAAATACTTAATTCCGACGATTAATGGCGAGAAAAAGTCTTGTTTTGCAATGACCGAGCCAGGTGCTGGTTCTGATACCAGAAATATTAAAATGACAGCAGTGAAAGACGGCAGTGAATGGGTTCTTAATGGTGAAAAAACGTTTATTACCGGCGGAAACGAAGCGGACTTCGTTATGGCGATAGCGATTACGGATAAAGAACTACATCAATCAACACAAGGCCGCGAAGGGGTTACATGCTTTATTGTCGACCGTGATATGGGCTGGAAATCAGAGTATATACATACAATGGGAGAATGGGGTCCAGCCGGCTTAGTTTTTGATAATGTCCGTGTTCCGGAGGAAAATATCCTGGGTGAATTACACAAGGGCTATAATCTTGGTCTCGAGTGGATTGGGTTTGCACGCTGGGTTGTTGGGGCAAGAGCAGTCGGTGCCGCTGAACGCTTGCTGCAAATGGCGATTGATTATGCAAAGGAACGGGTTACATTTGGGAAACCTATTGCTGAAAGACAAGCAATCCAATGGCAAATCGCAGATTCTGCGGTTGAAATTGAAGCGGCAAGATGGCTAGTCTTGAACGCTGCCTTTACTTTAGATCATGGGGAAGATAATCGACACTTAGCATCGATAGCAAAATTATATGGTGCAAATATGGGCAACAATGTCGTCGACCGTGTCCTTCAAATTCACGGCGGGATGGGGTATACAAGAGAATTACCGATTGAGCGCTGGTATCGCGAAGCAAGACTATGGAGAATTTACGACGGCACAGACGAAATCCAACGAATGATTATCGCACGTAACCTGATTAAAGGTCATGTGAAGATTGGTCAATACGTGTAAACATTGTCTCTGTTATATTTCGATGTTCAAAATAAAGTCGTGAAGAGACATATTTATTGTATTTGTAAGGTCCAGACGATTGGCAACAGAAATCAGGGAAAAACAAAGAAAAGTGTCTCCAATGAGGGCTATTGGCAACAGAAATCAGGAAAAACAAAGAAAAGTGGTTCCAATGAGGGCTATTGGCAACAGAAATCAGAGAAACACAATGAAAAGTGTCTCCAATGAGGGTTATTGGCGACAGAAATCACGGAAAAACAAAGAAAAGTGGTTCCAATGAGGGCTATTGGCGACAGAAATCAGAGAAACACAATGAAAAGTGTCTCCAATGAGGGCTATTGGCGACAGAAATCACGGAAAAACAAAGAAAAGTGGTTCCAATGAGGGTTATTGGCGACAGAAATCAGAGAAACACAATGAAAAGTGTCTCCAATGAGGGTTATTGGCAACAGAAATCAGGGAAAAACAAAGAAAAGTGGTTCCAATGAGGGCTATTGGCGACAGAAATCAGAGAAACACAATGAAAAGTGTCCAATGAGGGCTATTGGCGACAGAAATCACGGAAAAACAAAGAAAAGTGGTTCCAATGAGGGTTATTGACAACTAAATCAAATGAAACTATAACATAGCCACAAATTAAATGTAAGCGCAATCTATAATTTTATTAAACAGGAGGAATAGAAATGGCAGGGAGATTTAAAGGAAGAGTTGCTTTTGTTACGGGTGGAAGCCGTGGAATCGGCAAAGGGATTGTCGAGCTTTTTGCACAAGAAGGAGCAAAGGTAGCTTTAATAGATTTGAACGAAGAGGCGTTAAGTGAAACAACCAGTGAATTAAAAGAAAAAGGTTATGACGTTTATTCAAAAGTTGCAAACGTCGTTGATGCCGAGCAGGTTGAAGATGCCATGAAAGAGGTTTATGAGAAATTTGGCTCCGTAGATATCCTCGTGAATAATGCCGGGGTAATCCGCGATAATCTATTTTTTAAAATGACCGATTCAGATTGGCAGACCGTTATGGATGTGCACTTAAAAGGATCATTCAATGCGGCCCGCGCTGCTCAAAAATATATGGTCGAAAATAAATATGGGCGTATCATCAATATTTCTTCGACATCAGCACTTGGAAATCGCGGTCAAGCTAATTATGCGGCGGCAAAGGCCGGCTTGCAGGGCTTTACAAAAACACTCGCAATTGAGTTAGGAAGATATGGGATTACAGCAAACTCAGTGGCGCCTGGATTTATTGAAACGGAGATGACGAAGGAAACCGCTGCCAGAATCGGCATTCCATTTGAGCAATTAATTCAAGCGAGTGTGGCACATATTCCAGTCGGCAGAAGTGGCAAGCCAGCAGACATTGCCAATACGGTAGCCTTCTTTGCTGATGAAAAATCGTCTTTCGTAAATGGCCAAGTAATATATGTTGCCGGTGGACCAAAATGTTAATAAGGTGAGGTGAGGATGAATTGTTTAAAGACCAGATAGGCAAACAATCAAACAAGGTTAAAAATGACGTTGAAAGAGGAGCCGTCAAAAAATTTGCGGAGGCGATTGGTGACCTTCATCCCATTTATTTTGATGAAGAAACTGGAAGAAATTCAAGAAACAAAGCCAACATTGCACCTCCTACCTTTCCAAGAACTTTTGATTATGGTGTCATCGAAGGATTAAATCTTCCCAATAAAGGTTTAATCCACGGAGAACAAACATTTCATTACGAGCGGCCATTAAGAGTTGGCGAAACAATTTACTGT
The DNA here is from genome assembly GCF_018613105.1 of Bacillus sp. ISL-77. Lineage (NCBI taxonomy): Bacteria > Bacillati > Bacillota > Bacilli > Caryophanales > Bacillaceae > Bacillus > Bacillus sp. ISL-77. The sequence goes on along the minus strand of NZ_JAGGQY010000051.1, from coordinate 163,513 downwards.
TATACCAAAGTAAAAAGCTACTTTGAGAAAAAAGGGAACTTTGGGGAGATGGGATTCCTGGTTGTGGAAAATTACGGCGAGGATCTATCCGGCGCTTTAATTTTTAGCTCGTCCTCAACGATTGTCATCTCTGAAGCTGTGAGGAAGGTGTTGGCACGATGAGTACTCTTACTGAATTACAAGTTGGAGAATCGGTCAAAGAAATTCAACTGGCGCCTGTATTGCGGCTTGCATTAATCAAGTATGCAGGTGCATCAGGAGACTTTAACCCAATACACACGATTGATGATGAGGCGAAAAAAGCGGGATTACCAGGTATAATTGCCCATGGAATGTGGACAATGGGGAACCTTGCAAAGCTTTTTACTGCTTATTATGAAGAAGGCTTCGTACAGGATTACTCGATCCGTTTTAAAGGAATGGTATTTTTAAATGATGTGATTACACTGAAAGCGACACTGAAAGAGAATGAGGAACAAAATCTGCGCTTTACTGTCCAAGCGGTCAATCAACAAGGTAATGAAGTATTAAAAGGTGAGGTAGTTTATCGCCAATATTAATTACATGATGTGAATTTAGACCCGGCACCAAGAAGAAAAACCCCTTCTTGCTGCTGGGTTTATTGTTATCAAATTAGATGTTGAATATATGAAAATTTTGGTATTATAAGAAACATCTACATACCAACTGGTTAGTATTTAGTGGTTGTCTATAAAGGGACGTGCAGGAAGCTTTTCACCGGTTTCGGTGGTAACGGGCTCAATGAACAATGACGCTTGTAATAGGGGGAACGATCAATGAATGTGAAAGAGTTGTTTGATTTAACGGGAAAAGTAGCTATTGTAACAGGCGGCGGCAGGGGACTTGGCCAGCAAATCGCTGAAGGCTTTGCGGAAGCAGGTGCAAATGTAGTGGTTTGTTCAAGAAAATTGGAAGCCTGTGAGGAAGTAAGCGAAGGCATAAAAAGACTGGGTGTGGAGAGTTTTGCCTTAAAATGTGATGTCACCAGCCCCGAAGATATCAAGAATGTCGTCGAGCGGACGATTAAACGATTTGGGAGAATTGATATTCTTGTAAATAATAGCGGCGCCTCTTGGGGAGCACCGGTCGAGGAAATGCCGCTCGAAGCTTGGAAAAAGGTCATGGATGTCAATGTTACTGGTACCTTCTTAATGTCCCAGGCGGTTGGTAAGGTGATGCTCGAACAAAAATCAGGAAAAATAATTAACATTGCATCAGTGGCTGGTTTAAAGGGAAGTAATCCAAAGTATATGAATGCAATTGGCTATAACTCTAGTAAAGGAGCTGTGATTACTTTTACTAAAGATTTGGCTGTCAAATGGGGTCCAAGCGGCATTTATGTAAATGCCATCGCACCAGGATTTTTTCCGACGAAAATGTCAAAAGGGTTGCTGGATCAGGGGGGAGAAGCAATTCTTGAAGGCACCCCATTAAGAAAATTTGGTACTGATAATGACCTTAAAGGCGTTGCCTTATTCCTAGCTGCACCAGCTTCCGATTTTGTAACGGGAGATATCGTTGTTGTCGATGGAGGGGCGCATGCGATGTAGATATTGTCACCAAAATGAAATTCGCTGATTGAATACAATAACTACTGATAGAATCCTATTTTATGTAATAAATAGCTCTTAAAAGAGTTCTTCCTACGGAAAAAATCAATATTTTTCCTGAAAAATAATAAATTCAAATCCTAGGGGTGAATAGTGTAATGAAAAGAGATGCAGTCATCGTTTCAGCCGTCAGAACCGCGATAGGCAGACAAGGAAGTGCTCTTGCAGGTGTTCCTGCCCACGTATTGGGAGCAGAGGTTATTAAAGAAGCAGTTAAACGCGCAAATATTAATCCGGAAATCATAGACGATGTTGTATTTGGAAATGTCTTGTCCGGCGGTGGAAATATCGCTAGATTAACAGCCTTACAGACGGGGTTATCGCTAGATTTGCCAGGAATAACAGTAGACCGTCAGTGCGGGTCAGGACTGAATGCTATCAATCTTGCTGCCCAAGCAATACGTGCCGGGGATGGTGATGTCTATATTGCTGGCGGGACAGAAAGCATGAGCCGGGCCCCTTATTTGATGGATCGACCAGAAAAACCGTTTAGCCCGGTGCCGCCAAGTTTCAGGAGATCACAGCTGTCACCAAAAGAGATTGGTGATCCGCCCATGGGCATAACTGCTGAAAACCTTGTGGAAAAATATCAGATTACGAGAGAAGAACAGGATCAATTTGCCCTTCAAAGCCAACAGCGAATGGCGATTGCGATGGAGGAGGGCCGATTCGATGAACAAATTGTCCCAATCTCGATTCCAGTTAAAAAGGGAGAACCATTAATTTTTAAAATGGATGAACACCCGCGTCCGCAAACGACCTATGAGGCATTGGCGAAGCTGCAGCCAGCTTTTCTAAAAAGCGGTACAGTTACAGCGGGAAATAGCTCGGGCTTAAATGATGCAGCATCGGCACTTGTGATTATGTCGAGAGAAAGGGCAGAGGAATTAAATCTTACCCCTCTAGCCGTGATTCGCGCTTATGCCGTTGCGGGTGTAGACCCGAATATTATGGGAATCGGACCTGTTCCTGCTGTGAAAAAAGTGCTTCAAAAGTCAGGATATTCATTAAATGATATAGACGTCATTGAAATAAATGAAGCGTTTGCGGCACAGGTAATAGCATGTAATCGCGAACTCCGGATGGACCTTGAAAAAGTAAATAAAAACGGCGGCGCTATTGCTCACGGACATCCACTCGGGGCAACAGGCGCCATCCTCGTCACCAAAGCAATCTATGAATTAAAACGATCAGCTGGAAAATATGCCCTGATCACCGCCTGTATTGGAGGCGGACAAGGAATTGCAACGATCATTGAACGCGAATAATTCGTGCTGTTAGTCACCTCGGGGGAAGTAGAGGCAGACATGCCTCCTTCCGAGTTAAAAAAGTAAAAGGATTTTTGAGGATGGAAAAATTGTCCCAATTAAGTTGAAGAAATAACAGTTTTATTAGTGAATACCCCCTTGTTAATATTACATAATTTACGTTTTTATCATGGGGGTTCTGGTGATTAAAACATTTTTTGAAAAAAATAAAAATTTTCATTTTTTGGATGAATCGTATTCATATTTCTAGTGAAAGTGAAATATAGTTTTGATAGTGCTTAGGTCAATCCTCCTGTCAAAGTGATAGTTAAATAATGTTTGGAAGGGAGGGATATTAAATTGTATAGAATTGTACCGCTTGAATTAGAAACCCATTTTGCTGAGGGGACGGTCAATGCCTTTTTGGCGATTGGAGATTCCGTTACGTTAATCGACACAGGTAACCCTGGGAAAGCGTCATTTCAACAACTTAAAAGCAAACTACATACGCACGGAGTTACATTGAAGGAGATTGATCAAATTGTCCTTACCCACATCCATATCGACCATGCGGGTGCAATTCCTTACATTTTGGAAGAAATAGATTTGCCAATCTATGTCCATGAACAGGCGAGAGGGTCGATTAATGTTGGTATGGACGAGTATCAACGAGTGCAGGCTTTTTTTCATCAGTTTTTATCGAGCTGTGGTGCTGACCCATTCAATCACATCTTCGAACGTCCATTTAAAGAGGAAAAGTGGCGGAATGTTACCTATCTAAATGAAGGTGATGTTTTACCGTTAGGCGGGAAGGAGTTTGAAGTAGTTCATGTTCCCGGCCACAGCCAATCTGATATTTTACTATGGAACAAAAAAACTGGCGATACTTTAGCCGGTGATCATCTATTAAAGGCATTTTCCGTGAATGCTTTTATCGAGCCGCCTAATCCAGGCGAGGTCAATCGTCCGCGGCCGTTAATGCAATACCGAAACTCGCTTGAAAAAGTAGGCAGACTGCCGCTGAAAACAATCTACCCTGGTCATGGCGAAGCATTTAGCGAACATTTATCCTTGATCAAAACAAGATTACTAGAACAAGAAAAACGATGTGAGCAAATTCTAGCGACTCTTACAACAGGAGAAAAATGCATCTATGAAATCTGCAGGCAAATGTATCCGCGTTTGCACGGAAATACGGTGTTCTTAGGGCTATCACAAATACAAGGCCACTTGGATTTGCTTGAAGAAAGACAGCAGGTTAGTTATGAGCAAAAAGATTCAGTTGTTATTTATCGTTCGATCTAGTAATAGTGGTAGTCCTATACCTTCGGGTGTTTTATAAGATTTTTAAAAAAGGAGCGGATGTTGTGAAGTTGAAAGACCTGCTGGAAACAAATATCGCCGAGTTTGGTGAGTATCCTTTTTTATTTTACAAAGAAAAGACGTTCACTAATATTGAAACGAAGCAATTCTCGGACCAATTTGCATGTGGTTTGCGAAATCTTGGAATTGCTAAGGGCGACAGAGTAATAGTTTGTATGCCCAATTGTCCTGAGGTCCTCTTTGCCTATCAAGGAATTACCAGAGCAGGAGCAACGATTGTCCCGGTTATGTTTACTTTGCATCCAAAGGAGCTTCACTACATCGCACGAAATTCTGGCGCAAAAGCAGTAATTACCTCCTCCGCAGTAAGGAGTAATGTTGAAAGTTCATTAGAAGGATTACCGGCTAAACCACAGTTAATTGTTGTTGATCTGCCATCAGATGAGCGTGCGAAAAACTTCTATGACATGTTTGTCCCCGCCGAAAATCAACTTGTCGATGGTGGGAACTCAGATGATACAGCAGTCATTCTATATACCTCAGGTACGACTGGAAATCCAAAAGGGGTGCTATTAACCCATAAAAACTTATATTCTAATGCCGAGAATTCAGCAAAGCATAATGAAACAGAGCGGGGCACAACACTTGGAGTCCTGCCGCTTGCCCATGTGTATGGCTTCACGATTTCGAATATTTGCTTTCTAACAGGCAGTTCTATCGTTATTTTTTCAAGCTTTGATACAAAAGAGGTATTTAAAGCGATTGAAAGACATCAGGTTAAGACGTTCTCAGCTGTTCCCGCGATGATTCATGCCTTAGTATCTTATCCACATGCCGACCAATATAAAATCTCCAGTCTTGAATCAGTCGGATCAGGTTCTGCACCGCTGCCGGTTGCCTTATTGCACGCTTTTGAACAAAAATTTGGCGCAAAAGTGTATGAGGGCTATGGGTTATCAGAGGCTGCACCGGTTGTTACTGCTCATCGCAAAGGAATCGAAATAAAACCTGGCTCTGTTGGGATCCCGATTCCTGGGGTAGTGTTGAAAATCGTCGATGAAAATGGCGAGGAAGTTCCTGTTGGGGAAGTGGGTGAATTAATCGTTCGCGGTGATAATGTCACGCCTGGCTACTATCAAAATGCCGAAGAAACCAGCCGTGTCTTAAAAGATTCGTGGTTATTTACCGGGGATATGGCCCGGATGGATGATGAGGGCTATGTCTATATCGTTGACCGAAAGAAGGATTTAATTATTCGCGGCGGATTTAATGTGTATCCTCGTGATGTCGAAGAAATATTAAATGCTCATGAACAAGTTTTTGAGGTAGCGGTTGTTGGTATTCCCGATGAACGAATGGGCGAAGAAATGGTTGCCTGTGTCGTGAAAAAACCTGGTGCAAAAGTAACGGAAGAGGAGCTAATTCACTATTGCCAGGACCATTTAGCAAAAAACAAAACACCACGCAGAATCGTTTTCCTAAAGGCACTGCCAAGAAATGGTGTCGGGAAAATATTAAAGACGCATCTCCGCAGGCAAGCTTCAGAAATTGTAATCAAACCGTAAAAGAAAAAAGGAGGAGAACATATATGGAAAAAAGAACCATATTAACAACTAGCAGTCGAGGTTTGCTTGAAGATTCTTTCCCGTACCGCTTATTCCAAAAAGCAAAACGGTTAGGAACCTGGAACCCAGCAGATATAGATTTCAGTCAGGACCAAAAGGACTGGAAAACACTAAATACGGAACAACAAGCAGATATCTTGCGGCTTATTTCTCAATTTCAAGCCGGCGAAGAAGCGGTTACATTAGATCTTCTTCCACTGATTATGGCGATTGCGAAAGAAGGGCGCCTTGAGGAAGAAATGTTTTTGACGACCTTTTTATACGAGGAAGCGAAACATACAGAATTTTTCCGTCTAGTTTTGAATGCAATCGGGGAGCGAGGGGACTTATCTCACTTTCATACCGAAACCTATCAGAAGATTTTCTATGAGATTCTCCCAACAACAATGGAACGGTTGATTTCCGACCAATCCCCAGAAGCGATCGCCGAGGCATCCGTAGTGTACAACATGTTTGTTGAAGGAGTATTAGCAGAAACCGGTTATTATTCTTTCTATCAAACATTAGAAACCGCGGGTATCATGCCAGGATTGCTTGAAGGTGTTGGTAATTTAAAAAAGGATGAGTCCAGGCATATTGGCTATGGGACATTCCTTTTGCAACGGTTAATTTGTGAACATCCACATCTCTTTGATTTTGTGGCCGCCAAGATGGGCGAGCTGACCCCTTTAGCGATTAGGCTAAATCAAGAAGGCATCGCAGGAAGGGAGGTAAGTGCATTCGGCGGGGATCCTGAAGATATCATGAACTTTACCTTAAAACAACTCTCGGTCCGAATGGAAATCTTAGCGCGGGCACAAGGCAAAAAAATCGAGGAGATTTATAGATACACAGATAGTGACTTAGGAGTTCTATAAGTGATTTTAGAAAAGGAGGAATTATCATGACGGTAAAGGTTGATGTTCAAACATTTCCCCACTTTATTAACGGAAAGTGGGAACCAGCCTCCAGTCAAGAAACGTTTGATGTATTGAACCCGGCAAATGGTGAACTTGTAGCTAGAGTAGCAAAAGGAACTACGGAAGATGTTGACCGTGCTGTAAATGCGGCCCGTGAGGCATTTGATCAGGGTGACTGGAAAGACATGAAGCCAAAAGGCCGAGCCAAGGTGTTATATGCGATTTCCTATCAAATTGCCGAACATGCCGAGGAACTAGCATACTTAGAAGCGATTAGCTCAGGTGGAACGGTACGCCGAATTGGCAATAGTGATATTTTGCAAATGGTTGACTTGTTCCAAACATTGGCCAATTTTACGGTTGAGTATCCATTCTCGGAGACACTGCCAGTGCCGCCATTCCCAGGACCAGCACATAATTTTATTTGGCGTGAACCAATCGGTGTATGTGCAGCGATTACTCCTTGGAACTTGCCAATGGTGATTGCTACCTGGAAGATTGCTCCAGCACTGGCGATGGGGAATACAATTGTGATCAAGCCTGCCAGCTACACGCCGCTGTCCACTTTGAAGTTAGCAGAAATTATTTCAACCGTGGTCCCTCCAGGTGTAATTAACGTTGTCTCAGGTTCTGGTGCAGAAGTGGGCGAAGCTTTAGTTAACCACCCAAAGGTCGATAAAGTGGCATTCACTGGTTCGACTGAGATTGGCAGACGGATTATGGGACTTGCTGCAAGGACGATTAAGAAAACCACACTAGAACTAGGTGGAAAATCACCTAATATCCTTTTAGAGGATGCCGATCTTAGTATTGCTCTGCCTGGAAGTCTATTTGGAGTATTTCTCCATTCCGGTCAGCTTTGTGAATCAGGGACGCGTTTATTTGTACCAGATAAGCTGTATGACCAAGTGGTTGCAGGTTTAGTTGCTCTCACAAGTAAATTAAAGCTTGGGAATCCACTTGATCCGACCACCGATGTTGGTCCAGTAATCTCGAAAAAGCAAAAGGAAACCATCCTTTCCTATATTGAAGCAGGTAAACAAGAAGGCGCGACCCTTGTCTGTGGTGGCAAGGAAGTTAAGGTTGATGGCTGTGAGGAAGGATATTTCATCGAACCAACGATTTTTACAAATGTCACCAATGATATGAAAATTGCCCAGGAAGAAATTTTCGGCCCAGTCCTCTGTGTGATTCGTTATTCTGATCTGGACGATGCGATTCGAATGGCCAATGATACGATTTATGGCTTAGCTGCAGGAGTTTGGACACGTGATGTCAATAAAGCCTACGCGGTGGCTAGAAAACTGCAGGCGGGCGTGGTCTGGATTAATGACTGGCATATGCTCAGAAGTGATGCCCCGTTTGGCGGGTACAAACAAAGCGGAATTGGCAGAGAAATGGGACAGCAATCACTCGATGCCTATACCCAGGTAAAGCATGTCCACACATCGATGTCGCCTGAACTAGATCGACGCAATTGGTATGGAATTCTGTTTGGCCAAAACTAATGAAGAGGTGAGGATGAAAATGAAAACAACCTTATCACAGTTTATGTTACGTACGGGTATATACTGCGGTTCAAACTCAAGGGCGATGGTCCCAAGTCTTTTTGCTGGTCTGGGTGCCAAACGGGTGCTCCTTTTAAGTGATAGAGGACTAGAAGCAGCAGGAATTGTTGAAAAAGTGGCCGATATTTTTTCGCTGACAGGTCATGGCTCTGGCCCAGAACTTGTCGGTCAATTTCTTGATATCAAACAGGATGCCGAAAGCAGCTGCATCAATGAAGCTGTCCGCTATGCAAGAGAAATAGGTGCAGATTCCTTACTTGCAGTTGGCGGGGGCAGTGTTCTGGATACCGTAAAAGGGGTAAAGTATGCGCTCCACAAAGGATTGACAGATATAAAAGAGGCGATCCCTGGCGGTTTGTTGTACGAGTCATTCCCAAAAGCAGATTACATGCCGATTCCCCATATTGCCATTCCGACTACCGCGGGAACTGGTTCAGAAGTGTCACCGATTGCCGTTATTTTTAATGAAGAAATTCAAATGAAGACGAATATCATCAATCCGTTTATTAATGCCGATATGGCGATATTGGATCCAGATTTAACCGTCGGACTACCACCAGTCATTACGGCATTTACTGGATTTGATGCCTTAACGCATGCCATCGAGGCGCTCGCATCACCAACCGCAACAGGTCTAACCGATGCCTATGCCCTCCATGCAATTCGCCTTATTGAAAAAAATCTACCAGTTGCCGTTGTTGATGGTTCGAACCTTGATGCCCGCATGGATTTATTGCAAGCTAGCTTAATGGGGATCACAGCTTTCAGTTTCGCCTTAAATGCGATACCTGTTCACAATATGGCTCACGCGTACGGGGCCTTGTTCCGAATTCCACATGGCTTAGCAAATGCAGTCTTTTTGCCGGTGGTCATGGAATTGGTACCTGAGTTATATTTGCCAAAGGCTGCTGAATTAGCACAAGCCTTGAATGTGGATGTAAAGGGTGATACCCCACAAACGGCATTAGCAAAAGTGATTGGGAAAATTAAATTGCTTCAGTATAAGGTTGGATTACCGGCTGATTTCAAGCAATTTAACATTAGCGAAGAGGCACTCCAGTTAGCGATTCCAGCGGTCATGAAGGACCCAGCTGCATTAAGCTTCCCAATGCCAAAAGAATTAATTGCGGCAATTGGGCAAAAGGTTGTTCCCTTGACAGTGAAATAGATTTTTAATGTGACCCAGCCAGCGCAAAGACAAGCTGGCTGGGTTTAATAAATTGCTGAATGTAGTTATACATACCAAAGGAAGAACCTAGTCGCCATTAAAAAGAGGCCATCTACCAGTAAAAGGAGCCATCCACTAGAAAGGGTTGAAAATATGAAAATTACATTTAAAAGATTAACAGAATGCACCATACAAGATACGATAACGGCTGGTTAATGAAGAATTATCTTTGAAGCACTCTTTAGTTGCTTTTGATGGAGTAGAACCTGTAGCGATTGTATTAAATGGATTTCGTGTGATCGACGGAAAAAAAACTGCATGAAATGGCGGGACAGGAATCGCCCCCAAATACCGTGGAAGGGGTGTGTCAAAGCTTTTAATGGAGGCAGCCATAAAAGATTACTCCGAAGAAGAGGTCGAGGTTGCCACACTAGAAGCCATTAAGGAAAATGAAAGGGCCATTCGATTATATAAAAGTCATGGCTATGAAATAATTAATTCACTTGTTTATCTAAATGGGACCATATTGTTTGATCACACTCCCATTGCCTTAAAATCTATCCGGCCCGAGCAACTGCCAACTTTCCATTTTTATAATGAAAAGGTTCCATGGCAATGTCAGTGGCAGAGTGTTAAGTCGGGTGAAACACAGATCTATTTCGACAGTAAACAAAAGCCGTTAGGATATTCATTATTTAAAAGAGTGTGGAACCAAGACGGGCAACTGGAAAAAGTAATTTTATATCAGCTTGAACTATTCAATGACATTAAAAAGGAAACGATAAAGTCTATTTTCACTTCTATATCTGGAGAACATCAAAAGCCTGTCAGCTTCATGATAATTAATTCCATATTATCAAATCCTGTTATTCCATTCTTACTAGATTTAGGCTTTGAGAAAAAAACGGAGCAAGTCCAATTGATAAAAAAATGTAATTAATAAAATTTTTTTGAATCCTAATTCATAATATTATATAATTTTCGTTAGGGCCATTCTCAGGTAGATTGGGCTTGATCTACATAAATTCATTGGATTAGGAGAAATAAAATGGAAAAAGTACTTATTTTCGGTCATAAAAATCCTGACACAGATACGATTTGTTCTGCAATTGCCTATGCAGACTTAAAAAAACAATTAGGTATGGATGTTGAACCAGTGCGCTTAGGACAAGTAAATGGTGAAACACAATATGCACTAAACCAGTTTAATGCAGAGGCTCCACGCCTTGTTGAAGCAGTTTCGAGTGAAGTGAACGCGGTCATCCTAGTTGATCACAATGAGCGCCAGCAAAGTGCAAATGATATCGCTGATGTTCGTGTATTAGAAGTAATCGATCACCACCGGATTGCTAACTTTGAAACAAGTGATCCGTTATATTACCGCTGCGAGCCAGTAGGATGTACAGCAACAATCCTAAATAAAATGTACAAAGAAAACAACAAAGAAATAAGCAAAGAAATTGCCGGATTAATGCTTTCTGCGATTATTTCTGACTCATTATTATTTAAGTCCCCAACTTGTACGCCAGAAGACGTAGCAGCAGCACGTGAGTTAGCTGAAATTGCTGGTGTCGATGCAGATGCATATGGACTTGAAATGTTGAAAGCTGGAGCAGACGTTCGCGACAAATCAATTAACGAACTGCTAAGCCTAGATGCTAAAGGATTTGAAATGGGCTCAAGTAAAGTAGAAATTGCTCAAGTCAATGTGGTTGATACGGCAGATGTGCTTGCTCGTCAAGAAGAATTAGAAGCGGCGATCTCTACGATTATCGAAGAAAAGAACTTAGATTTATTCCTGTTTGTGGTAACTGACATTTTAACAAACGATTCAGTTGGTTTAGCTTTAGGAAGCAAAACAGTTGCAGTAGAAAAAGCATATAATGTTACACTTGCTAATAACACTGCTACCTTAAAAGGTGTCGTTTCACGCAAAAAGCAAATCGTACCTGTGTTGACTGATATTTTTACTAAAGGTTTATAAGATAGACCGTCCATGGACATTTTCATGGACGGTTTTTTCTATCCCTATAAATACTCAAAATTAATTCCTTCTTTCCATCAACTGACTTTTGTTGTAATCTATTAAATATTTAGAAAATCGAAATTCTCTAATATTTTAATTGAGAGGAAGGAATAATCGCATGCTGTTTTTGTCACTGATCAGTTCTTTTTTTAATGCACTGAATGCACTTTATGCAAAGAAAATTGTTGGAGAAATGAAGGATAATAATAGTTTCATCGTTACATCATTTGCATATATAGGTTTGTTTCTTGGACTTACATTACCATGGCTTTATTTATTTAAAATGAACGCGATCTCGATTTCCTTGCTAATTTTGGTTGTCCTGCTAGATATGTTAGGAAATTTACTATTCTTTAAAGCAATGAACAAAATCGAGGTATCAGTCCTTTCCGTTTACATGGCATTAACACCATTATTCACATTTATTCCGAATAGCGTCTTATATGGATTTCATCCATTTGTACTTGTGTCTGTTTTATTTATCATGGTCGGTGTTTATTTTTTAAATTTGAAAGGTCGGAACCCGCTGACTCCATTTCTTGAATTAAAAAAACCTGGAAATTTATTGGGGATCGCATCAGCAGTTGTGTTTGGAGTTAGTATGGTGCCTTCGCAGCAGTTACTTGTTCATGGATGGGTAAATCCAGTGACGCTTTACTTCTATCGAGCCTGCGGTATTGCCCTAATTACCTATCTAGTTTACCGTCCAAAGGTGTGGTTTCCTAGCCTGCATAAACATCTAAGTTTACGCGGAATTACGGTCATCATCCAATGGATTTGTCTTTTTACTGCCTTAAAATTTGCCGATGGAACACTTGTTGTGTCACTCGCTTTCACTTCACCGTTATTTGCTGTTTTCCTAGCATGGTATTATTTTAAGGAGCAAATTACGCCCGCTAAGCTAACTGCTTGTGTGATTACGATCTTAGGTATTATTATTACAGTCGTATAAAGGGAACAATGAACAAAGGAGGGATGAACAGTGAACCGAATGCACTCGACCACCATGTTCTTGGCTGGTCTGCAATGGTTATTTTTCATGTTTGCAAATACTGTGGTCATCCCGTTAACTATCGGGGATGCCTTTGACTTATCATCAGTTGAAGTGGCTAGTACACTGCAAAGATCATTTATCTATACAGGGACAGCCTGTATCCTGCAAGCTGTTTTTGGGCATAAGTATCCACTTATGGAAGGACAATCTGGCTTGTGGTGGGGTGCCATCCTAAGTCTTTGTGCTTCAGCTTCTTCAGCGGGAATCAGTTTGACTGAACTAGGGGGTGGTCTTGCGCTTGGTATTATTATTTCAGGCGCTTTAGTTATCATTCTCGGAGCTTTAGGAATGGGACAGGTGTTAGAGCGGTTATTTACACCCGTAGTTATGGGTACCGTGCTATTTCTGCTTGCAAGCCAGCTTATTGTCATTTTTACAAAAGGGATGCTCGGATTGGGAACAGCAACTCAGATTGATATACCAACAGCAGGATTATCGGTCCTGTTAATTATACTCGTTGTATGGATTAATCTTAAGGGGCATGGAGTGATTCGGAATTTTTCCATCCTAATTGGGATTGTAACTGGGTGGGTGGTTTACGCAATATTTTTTCCATCAACCCCAACTAATCCGAGTACATCAACGGAACTTTTTCAGTTATTTCCTTGGGGGAAACCTAGTTTTAGCTTTGGTCTAATTCTGATGGCAGTCATCACTGGTTTGGTTAATACAACGAATACTATGGCTTCCATAAAAGGGATTGAGCCAATCATAAAGACGAAAACCACAAATAATCAATACCGCCGCTCATTTGTTTTAACAGGGATTAATTCGATCGTATCGGGCCTATTTGGTTTGGTTCCGTATGCACCCTATATTTCTTCACTGGGATTTTTACAGTCAACGCTCATTTTTGATCGGGCACCAATCGTCATTGGAGGTGCTTTGTTTATATTACTTGGTTCGGTGCCTGCGATGAGTCAACTGTTTTCTACTTTGCCCATCAGTGTCGGGGATGCAGTTTTATTTGTAGCCTATTTGCAATTATTTAGCGGAGCACTTACAAATTTGAATGGAATTCGCTTTAACCAAAGAACAATTTATCGAATCGCTGCACCTGTTCTACTAGGAATTGCGATCATGAATATTCCTGCTGAAATGTTTGGTTCCATCCCGATGCTTGTTCGACCGCTATTAAGCAGCGGTTTACTTGTAGGAATTTTGCTTGCGATTGTGCTTGAAAATACAATTGATTGGTCCAAACTAGAGAAATCGATACCAAGTCCCAAAAAAAAGATCAGTTGAATAAATAAAAGGCGCCCCGTTTAAATTAGGAGCGCCCTGTTTTTTAATATCGGTATTAAGCGAGTGGAGTAAGCTTTTCTTTTATAAAAGGATAAAGGCTTACTGCTAGATGAATATTCAAAAATTGTTGACTATCAGATAAATCAGTGGAAAGAATTTCTTCAATCCTTTTTAACCGATACATCAATGTATTGGTATGAACATGGATGGATTCTGCTGCTTCTTTCGCATTTTGATTGTGTTCAAGATATGCAAACAACGAAGGTAGCAGTTCGCCTTTACGGGATTGGTCATATTCAAACAGAGGCCCGAGTACTTCCATGATAAAATCAATAAGTTCTTCTTCGGTATTTTGTAGCAAAAGTCTTTGAACGCCAAGTTCTTTATAACTAATTACTTGGTTTTTCCCTCCATAACTTTGAAGGAATTGAAGACATTTCGCTGCCTCCTGCATCGATTTAGTAACTTTTAATAAGCTGGAATGAATTCTCCCAATACCTATCGAAACATTAGTGCCCCAATTTTTAACTTGGATTTCCTGTTGAAATTTAGACACCAGCTCTTTAACTTGATGGTGTGCATAGGCAGGTGAAACCTTTTGTTGAAAAGTAAGCAGTACAACGATTTGGTCGTGATTTCTAACCGCCATCCCTTTTAAAGAATTTTTTAAAAATACTCGGTTGGCCAACTGAACAAGGTGGCGAATGATGCTGTTCCTTTTATGTGTATTGTCCATTTCGTCTAACCGGATAATAACAGCTAAATAATCACCCATCGGATCGAAATCCATCTGTTTCGCTTTTTGAAGAATGGTGCCGTCTACTTTTCCGGAAAATAGAACATCAATGAGCTCCCCATTTATTTTTTCCTGTGCATCAAAAATAGCTTGATCCTTTACAAGTTCGAGTGAGATAACGGTACATGCATGCTCCAATGCTGCGATATCAACATCACGCATTTTTTCAGGAGAAACGATAATTAGTGAGCCATAAAGCGTTGGCTTGGCCCCAATTGGAAGGACGGTTATACACTGATTTGCTTTATTCATGTTGGTTTCAATGAATGAACGGACGTTTCCAGGTGTTTTTATCGCATTCTGTGCCAATTCTCTTATTGTATATAACTCATCATCGGATAGCTTATCTTTATATGCATAGGAGATCAGTTCTCCAAGATCATCATATAACAAAACATTGTGTCCGGTTGTTTCATTCAAATAAGTGATAATCGAATCGAGCCCTTCACCGTGTAAAACAAGGGCAGCCAATCGATTATGGATATCCACAGACCGTGATAGCATCTCATTTTGTTTGGAAATCGTGTTATTTAATTCCTCCAGCTGTCTTACCGTCTCTTCTTGCTCACTGTAAAGGTTTGCTTTCTCAAGTGCTACAGCAGCTTGATGGGCAATAGCAGTTAGAAGATTAATATCCTCAGGGATAAAGTGAAGGGACTGATCAAAAGAATCAAGTGTAATAACTCCAATACATTCTCCTTTTAATAGGATTGGTGCACAAATAGATGAATAAGGAAGTGTGGGGATCGATTGATCCATGAGCATATGATTCGTTTCTGACAGGGTTGCCGTTGCTTTTTCCACTTCCGTTCTGTTATGAAAAATCAAGCATTTTTGGGCGGTGAAAGCCAGGCCCGTCATAGATTCACCTGGTTTTAACCGTACCCTTGTAATTTCTGACTTAAAATTGCTGTCAGACTTTGGAATAAGCAAATCTTGTTTAGGGTCATAAATGAATAAAACCCCACCGTGGGCTGCATCAATGACTGAGACCGTTTGTACCATAATTGAGTCTATAATCGTATCGATATCTAAGGATGAGTTTAATACATTGGAGACGTGTATTAATGACTGCAGCTGGCGATGACTAAGAGTTTCCTTCATGGTGCACCTCACAATCTAATGATAGGAATAATGAAAAAATTAAATTTCTTTTGTCTATTGTAACAAACTCTTCTCGACAATGTGTGATTTTTATCAGTAATTATTAGGTAAAAGTGAGATTTATGTGATTTTTTTGTGTTTTTACACAAATTGTTTATTAAGAATTTTGTAGAAAACAACATAACAAATAATCTGATAAGTTTTATAATTATAAATAAATAAAAAATTACTTGCCATTCCATTAAAGCGACAAACTAATCGGGAGTGTGGCAGAAAGGATAGGGCATTGATTAACAAAGAAAGATTATGGAGTCGGTTGAATCTTCTAAGCGAAATTGGGAAAACAGACACAAACGGAGTCACTCGCTTATCTTTCACTCCAGAAGAAAGAGCAGCGAAGGATCTTGTAGCTGCATTTATGATAGAAGCAGGGCTGAAAGTTCGTGAGGATGAAGTTGGAAACCTAATTGGCAGGAAAGATGGAGGAAATCCAAATGCATCTGTGGTTTTAACTGGTTCCCATATAGATTCTGTCCTTAACGGTGGGAATTTTGATGGACCACTGGGTGTTCTTTCAGCGGTTGAAGCACTTCAAGTCATGAATGAGCAGAATATTGAGACAGAGCATCCCATTGAAGTGATTGCTTTTACGGATGAAGAGGGGGCAAGATTTAGTTTTGGGATGATTGGAAGCAGGGGTATCGCTGGCACCCTTACGCAAGAAGAATTGCTTAATAAGGATAAACACGGGATCACGATTGCAGAAGCGTTTGTCGCTAGTGGTCTAAAGCCAGATACGATAGGAAAAGCAGCACGCAAACCTGAGGATGTTAAAGCATATATCGAGCTTCATATTGAACAAGGGAAAGTCCTTGAAGGTCAAAACCTCTCTGCCGGGATTGTTTCAGGATTAGCTGGTCCGTTATGGCTCAAGTTTATTTTAGAAGGAGAAGTCGGTCATGCAGGTGCGACCCCGATGTCCATTAGGCATGATGCATTGACTACAGCTGCAAGAGTGATGCTAGTGATTGAAGCAGAAGCAGCTAAAACTGGAACTACAGTTGGTACAGTGGGACAAGTTCAGGTACAGCCAGGTGGAATTAACATCATTCCAGGTCGGGTTGAATTCTCATTAGATCTTCGGGATATAAGTGAAGTAGTCCGTGATGAGGTAGAGCAGAATATTAGGGAACAGGCGCAACAGATTTGTGAGACCCAAGGTGTTAAATTGACGATTGAAGACTTACAGCGGGTTGCACCAGCCCCATGTTCTGTAATTGTAAAGAATGCAGCAAGAGACGCTTTTGAAAAATTAGGACTAGAAAGTTATTATCTTCCAAGTGGAGCAGGACATGATGGGATGCAATTGTTGGATTTATGTCCAATGGGAATGATATTCATCCGCTCCAAGAATGGAATTAGTCATGACCCAGCTGAATGGAGTTCAAAAGAGGACTGTGCAGACGGTGCGAATGTTCTTTATCATACGGTTCTAAATCTAGCGGTTCAAAAAGTGAATGCAGCAACAAACTAATAGGAGATGACAAGCATGAGTATTAGTACAACAGTAAACCTTAACCAATTAGCAGAAGAAACAAAAGAGCAAGTCATTGCCTGGAGAAGGCATTTGCATCAAAATCCGGAACTATCCTTCCAGGAGGAAAAAACATCTCAATTTATTTATGATACGTTACAATCGTTTGGAAACATGGAGATTTCCCGTCCAACAAAAACTAGTGTGGTTGCACGTTTGATCGGCCCTGTGCCAGGAAAAACACTTGCCATTCGTGCGGATATGGATGCACTGCCAATCCAAGAAGAGAACACATTCGAATTTGCTTCCCAAAACCCTGGTGTGATGCATGCATGTGGTCATGACGGTCATACAGCAATGCTACTCGGTACAGCCAAAATTCTTTCGGGCTTAAAGGAGCATATTAAAGGGGAAGTTCGTTTCTTGTTCCAGCATGCAGAAGAGTTATTCCCTGGCGGTGCTGAGGAAATGGTGCAAGCAGGAGTAATGGACGGGGTAGACCTTGTAATCGGTACACACCTCTGGTCACCAATTGAAAAAGGCAAAGTTGGGGTTGTCTACGGTTCGATGATGGCTTCTCCAGATACCTTCTGGATCACTGTGAATGGAAAGGGTGGACATGCAGCACTTCCACACCAAACAATCGATTCAATCGCCGTTGCTGCACAGGTTGTAACCAACCTTCAGCATATTGTCTCAAGGAATACAGACCCGCTAGATAGTTTGGTTATTTCTGTAACCCAATTTATTGGTGGGACAACACACAACGTGATTCCTGGACAAGTTAAAATTTGGGGGACTGTTCGCAGCTTTGATCCAACACTTCGTGAATCCATTCCTGCAAAAATGGAGCGCGTCGTCAAGGGAATTACCGAAGCGCATGAAGCCACTTACGACTTTAAATATGAATTTGGCTACCGTCCTGTCATCAATGATAATGAAGTGACAGCTGTGATTGAAGAAACGGTTCGAGAAGTATTTGGTGAAGAGGCACTTGATATGATGAGACCCAATATGGGTGGAGAAGATTTCTCTGCATTCATGGAAAAAGCTCCAGGCTGCTACTTCTATGTTGGAGCCGGTAATGAGGAACAAGGTATTAACTACCCGCATCATCACGAACGCTTCACAATCGATGAGGATGCACTAGAAATTGGTGTAAAAACATTCCTTCATGCGACATTTAAGTTTTTAGCTTAAGTTATCATCTGGATCTTCGTGAAATAAAGAGACCAGCGAAGGTCCGGTTAAAAAAAAGGCATGATTATTATCAATTAAAATTAGGGGGTTATTTTATGAAATTACATCAGCTTATCGCAATTATACCGTTCATTGGTTTACTCGGCGGAGTTCCTTTCGCCAATAAAGTCACTCCCTATGTGTTCGGGATGCCTTTTGTGCTCTTTTACATTGTTTTGTGGGTAGTAATTACTTCTGGAATTATGGCAATTGTTTTCAAATTGGACCCCAAAAATAAGGAGGAGGAAATCTAATGAATACAGCATTAATTATCATTTTCGGATTTTTAGCATTATCCATCTTCCTTGGTGTACAAGCTCAAAAGGGCAAGGACATGAGCCTCGAGCAGTGGTCAGTAGGGGGACGCGGGTTCGGAACAATCTTCGTATTCCTATTAATGGCAGGGGAGATTTATACAACATTTACGTTCCTTGGCGGAAGCGGATGGGCTTACGGTAAGGGTGGCCCAACTTATTATATCTTAGGGTACGGCTGTTTAGCTTACATCATGTCCTATTGGTTACTTCCAGCCATTTGGAAATATGCGAAAGATAACAAATTAATGTCACAATCCGACTTTTTTGTTAGTAAATATAAAAGTCCATTACTTGGTGTTTTTGTATCTATAGTTGGTGTAGTTGCATTGATTCCATATCTTGTCCTACAATTAAAAGGACTAGGAATCATTGTTTCTGAAGCTTCTGGTGGTTCGATTTCATCTACTGCAGCTATCTGGATTGGAGTTATTGCTGTAACGGTTTACGTAATGATTTCAGGAATTCACGGTTCTGCTTGGACAGCTGTTATTAAAGATATCATGATTTTAGGTATTGTTTTATTCTTAGGTATTTATTTACCAATTCACTATTACGGCGGCTTCCAGCCAATGTTTGAAGCAATTGAGGCTGCTAAACCAGGTTTCCTTGCTCTTCCAGAGACTGGTTTAAGTGTATCGTGGTTTATTTCTACAGTATTATTAACTGCACTTGGTTTCTATATGTGGCCGCACACATTTGGATCGATTTATTCTGCACAAAGTGCAAAGGTATTCCGTAAGAATGCGATTATCATGCCACTTTATCAGCTAGTATTATTGTTTGTATTCTTTGTAGGCTTTGCCGCTATTCTTCAGGTTAAGGGTTTGGAGGGTCCAGCGGGTGACTTGGCATTATTAAAACTATCGATGCAGACATTTGATCCATGGGTAGTTGGATTAATCGGAGCAGCTGGCTTACTGACGGCAATTGTTCCAGGTTCCATGATTATGATGGCAGCTGCTACTTTATTAGCGAAAAACGTCTATAAGGTGTTTGTGCCAAAAGCATCTGACCAACAAGTATCTAAATTAGCGAAGAACTTAGTACCAGTTGTTGCACTCATCGCTCTATACTTTACCTTTAAAGGTGGAGATACTCTAGTAACATTGTTATTAATGGGCTACAGCCTTGTAACACAATTGTTCCCAGCATTGGTATTCAGCTTAGCTAAAAAGAACGTGGTGACAAAAGCTGGTGCATTCGCGGGTATTGCAGTAGGGGTGTTTACAGTTGCCTACATTACAATTAGTGCTTCTACTGTTGGTACAATATTCCCAGCGCTTCCACAATTCATTAAAGACCTCAATGTGGGTGTTATCGCATTAGTAATTAATCTTGTTGTTACATTTGTTGTAAGTTTTGTAACGAAATCAGCAAGTGCTGCCAATAACACGAATGAGCATGTGGCATAATTTTAGAATGAATAACTAAAACACCTCCAAGTCGTTAAAAAGTATTGACGACTGGGGTGTTTTATTTTTGTAACGTTTAAATCAGTGAAGTTAATCAGTATGTTTTTGAATTTCTTCTTTCTTATGATTCATCAAGAAAAATGTTAATGGCTGGTCGGAACCCGTCATTAATTTATACACATAGGAAGAAGTAAGTTTATAGCCGTCGTCTATTTTTGTGGCCAAATAATTCGTCCGTTCGAACAGAATGGAACGGATATGATTGATTTGACGGGAGATTTTGTCCATTAGTGCTTCTTGATTGTCTAAGCGCTGTAAAACTCCGCCTTGAAACGCCTCTTGTTTCGCCATTTTTTCTGCAACCTTTTTTTGTAATTCGAGCTGTTCATTCAATTGGAGGACAAGCTGATGATTCGCATCCTCGTACCTCTCCAACCTTCTTTGTAAATCATTTAATTGATTTCCAACATGGTTCCACTGGTTGAAGTGTGTTTCTTCTTGATGCTGGGATTGCATACCTAATTCAGATAAGGCTTTTTTGAGTGCAGTATTCGCTATTTGCTGTTCAGAAATTAATTGAGACAGGAAATCCTGTCTTGATATGACTTGATTGGTCGCTTGTGGATTTTGTTTGTTTTTATAAACATCTGGATGGTCACTGTTATTAATGAATAATCCCATACCTCTCCCCGCCTTTTTTTATAATTGGTTGTGATAGTTTATGCTTGAAAATCTAAAGAGGGGACATGATTGGGCAGTTGGAGAGGAAAGGGTGAAAAAATAACGCTCGGAAAACTTCCAAGCGTTATTTCGGTAAAATATTTTTTAAACAAGAGTCGGTGTTTTCAATATGAATTTTTCTACAACCTTTGCGACACCGTCATTCATATTGCTGTCGGTGACAAAGTTAGCTTTTTCTTTAATATCGTCTGGAGCATTCCCCATAGCAACACCTAAGCCTGCAAACTCAATCATCGCTAGGTCATTATAGCTGTCACCCATTGCAATGACTTCTTCGCGCTTAATCCCCAGCTGTTGAATCAAGAGGCTAAGGCTTGTACCTTTCGTGACGCCATGCTCCGTAAATTCTAGAAAGAATGGTTTGGAACGCATGACACTTAGATGACCAGCTAACTCTCGCTGCAGTTTTTCTTCTACTTCCGCAAGTTTTGTTTCATCTTCAAGCATCAGCACTTTTACCACAGGTTCCGATACAGCCTCCACGAAACTGCCGACTTCAATTATTTCTAGGCCAGTAATTTCTCCTTCAATATTTGTGAATTGGTTTCCAGCCTCGGTAACAATCTGATCCCCAACATACGTATGAATCCAAACATTTTCACGACGACTTACTTCATATAAATAGTGAACGACATCAGGCGATAAAGTGCTGCTAAACAGTTCTTCACCAGTCTGACAGTTAGTAATTTTAGCGCCATTAAAAGAAAGAATAAAGCTGCCGAAATCATTCAACCGCAGTTCTTTAGCAATAGCATACATGGCTGACGTAGGCCGGCCAGAAGCTAACACCACTTTCACTCCTAATTCTTGTGCATCCATAAGTGCACGCTTTGTGCGGTCAGATATCGTGTGGTCGTCCTGCAATAGTGTATCGTCTAAATCAAGTACAATCATTTTATAAGGCATTCTTGAAGTCTCCTTTAAACATATGTCATCTAACTATCTTACTATAAATCTAGTAAAAATACGTCTTACAATTGAAACCAATTCGTATTATAAAAAGATAATAATTTATTCTGTACTATTTTTTTGTACAAATATAATTACTTATTATGGTGAAAACTAGTCGGATATGAGTATGACCAACAGTTATCGAAACATAAGGATCGAATCATTGGAGGGGAAATTGTGTGGAAAATATAAGTCATAATCCGCGGCTGTCTTCGGCAGAAATTGCTAATCTTTGGTCACAATATATGAATGATAGCATGGCTGCTTGTGTTGTTCGTTATTATTTGGAGAAGGTTGAGGACAAGGATATTCGCCAGGTATTAGAGCTTGCCCTGCAATTATCACATTCTCATCTAAAGAGTATAAGTGAATTTCTTGACCAAGAAAAATATCCAACTCCGATTGGTTTTACAGAAGAAGATATAAATCTGAATGCTCCCCCGTTATTTTCAGATCTCTTTATGCTGTTTTATATGTACATAATGACACTGCATGGGTTAACTGGCTATGCAGGTGCGGTAGGTACATCTATCCGCGCAGATCAAAGGAGCTACTTCATTCAGTGCAACACTGAAACGATGAAATTATACGATATGGTCATGGATGTTATGGTCCAGAAAGGCATTATTAACAGGCCTCCTAACATCAATGCACCAAATGAAGTTGATTTTGTAACAAAACAGAGTTTTTTAACCGGCTGGTTTCGTGACAGAAGGCCTTTAAATGCGATTGAAGTGAGCGGTATCTATTTTAATATGCAAAAGACGATTGCGAAGATTGTGTTGGAAATTGGGTTTTGTCAAGTGGCTCAATCAAAGGAACTTCGCGATTACATAAAAAGAGGAGAAAAGATTTGTGATCGCCAATATGAAACGCTAAGTGATATTTTATTTGAAAGTAACTTACCTGCACCAAGAAAATGGGATTCAGAGGTATCAAAATCTACCATAGCACCGTTTTCAGATAAACTGATGCTATTTCATATCGTTACATTGGTTGCAACCGCTTCAGGTTATTATGGGGCTGCTTTTGCTCTCTCCCAAAGACGTGATTTAGGTCTAAAGTATGAATTGCTAATTGCAGATATAACTAAATACGCAGAAGACGGTGCCAATCTGTTGATTAAAACCGGCTGGATGGAACAGCCGCCGACTTTTGATGACAGAGATAAATTGGCAAAACAGTAAACCTGCGATTTCATAAACCTCCCATTTTAATGATGGGAGGTTCATATTTTTGAAAAAATATGTCATACTTAAGTGAACGTAAGTTATGAAATCAACGGAAGTACTGGAGGCTTTTCAAAGATGAATCGATGCGGTTGGGTAAATCAGGATCCACTATATATTGATTATCACGATTATGAATGGGGAGTTCCGGTCTATGATGATCGCCTGCTATTTGAGTACTTAAATCTCGAAGGGGCCCAGGCAGGACTGAGTTGGTACACCATTTTAAAAAAGAGAGAGAACTACCGGAAAGCTTTTGATAACTTTGAAGCCGAAAAAATTATCCGCTATGATGAAAAGAAAATCGAAGAATTAATCCATAATGAAGGAATTGTCCGAAATAAGCTAAAAATCAATGCAGTCATTACCAACGCACATGCGTTTTTGAAAGTTGTGGAGGAGTTTGGCTCATTTAGTAAGTACATATGGTCCTTTGTTGGAGGTAAGCCTATTCAAAACCACTTCCGCGAAATGAAAGATGTTCCAGCTATCACGGATATTAGTGATCAATTAAGTAAGGATTTAAAGAAGCGCGGCTTCAAATTTGTTGGCTCGACCATCTGTTATGCGTTTATGCAAGCAACAGGGATGGTGAATGACCATATCGTGACCTGTGAATGTTATCAAAAAGCACATCAAATAATGAACTAATGAAAAAAGCGATTATCTCAATGAAGAGACATCGCTTTCCTTAGTTTGTGTAAAGAAAAATATAAAAATGGCAATTGACAGTAAAAATAGAAATATCTCTGCTTTAGAGGGCTCGAATGTTGGGAGGTCTGTTAAGGACAACATGACCACTTCCTTCTTAATTAGATTTGAATAGAATTTCAGGTTCGATTTTAAAATGTTCAGATATAATCCAACGAAATTGCGTAAAGACTTTTTCTAAATCAGGCAATGTTGGTTCGTGTTTAGGAACTCCAAAAATAGGTCCTGTAATATTAAAGCTAAACCTTCCTGGACCTATAAAGATACCTGACACATTTGTCTGATCGCTAATCAATAGTATGGCTAATAGGATATCCCCAATGTCCAATAACAAACTAAATGTATTATGTCCTGATTTACCTTCTAAACGCGCTATTCCAGTTAGCGGCCCACCAACAGATAGGGCAAATCCTCCTGGTTCTATAATAAGTCTAACAACTGTCACTTGCCCTGTTAATAATAAAAATGCCGTTATTATATCAATATTTCGTTGGATGGAACTAACTGTTCGTAGGCCTTTTTCTAATTCACAACTACTTTTCAACGATTTTCACAACCTACTCAACTTAAACTCTTCATATATAAAGATAATGACAAGGACAGAAATCAGTGCAGCCAAAGCATATCTTTTGTATATTATGAAATGAATCGAAGGATGCTACTCATTTTACAAAATGAAAGCCCATCACAATTGTGATGGGCTTTCTTGGTAATTAAAAAGGTTTGCTTATGACTGTGCAGGTTTATCAAGCGCGAAATCTGATGTGGGCAAAGTAATGATCTTGCCGCCGATTTGGACATGAATGGTGTCGTTGAAAATGGCTTTCACAATTCCCTTTAAGGAGATGGTTGAATTGACAGAGATTTTTTTGGATTCAGCTTGGTTTGCCACAATATCAACGCCTTTCGAAAATTGGTAGAAATATAGGAACTTATAGAAAAAAATTAAAATAAAGATACATTAAATTATTCGGAAAAATATTAGAAACTCCTGCTAAGGCAAGGGGATTTTTATAAAAAAATCGGTCATGTTTTGATCTACCTATATTGCAAAGGGGTGTTTAAACAATAATAGCGACTAACATGAACCGTAGGTCAAGTATCGCATTTTTGAAGTTGTCTGTCAACGAAAACATGAACTGTGGTTCAAATTTTAAAATCGTGGTATGATATATTTGAGGTGATAAAATGCCAGACAGTGATGACCTATTAATTGGTGAATTCCCTTTTCTCCCAAAACAGGAACGGGCGCAACAAAAAAGAAATGCACTGCTCGAAAGTGGACAAACTTTGTTTATTTCTAAGGGGTACGAGCAAACTACTGCTAAGGAAATTGCTGCCCATGCAGGTGTTGCTACCGGTACCTTTTATCGTTATTTTTCAGATAAACGCCAACTTTTAATGTCATTATTAGAAGACAAATTAGACAAGCTTCTCCCACCTGAACCTAGTTGGATTTCCCATGATCCAGTATCATTATTAGCATCGCTTTTAGGAGCCCATAATAAACGCCTTAATGAGTTAGGGATACAGCGTGTGTTGCCTGAGTTAGTGATGAAAGATCCTAGTCTTGCTGAATTTTTGGGTGACGCACGAAGGAAAATTCATTCGAGAATTTTGTTAGGGCTAAAACAAGCGGAAGAAAAAGGATTAACCTGGGAGGATCTCGATTTAGAAACTGTCGCGTGGGCAATTTTAGTCTTAGTGGAAAATGGTCATGGGAAAGAAGGACAAACTGGGAAAAGAGCGGATTTTCTAGATATTTCGAAAGTAATTTGCCGGATGGTTTTTCCACCAGATGTGTTACAGCAATTGCAAAATACGGATGAAACGAATAATCCAATATCCAAAAAATGAAGGTGATGTCGATATGATAAATGTTCAGGTAAAGGACTTTATGGTTAAGGATGTTATATCAGCTAGTCCAAGTGCTTCCATTAAAGATGTAATGACATTGTTTGTTGGGAAAAAAATTGGCGGTTTACCGATTATCGATGAGAATGGTGTGCTACGTGGATTTGTAACAGATGGAGACGTTTTACGGGCAATCAGTCCAGTCGATCGTCGGATTCATGATTATTTCTCTCTTATCACATATGTTGCAGAAGAAGACATGGAGAATCGGTTGAGAGAATTGGCTGACAGGGAAGTCATTCGGATTGCAAAAACCCACGGAATCGTAACCGTCCATCCTGAAGATGAAATGAAAAAAGTTGTCTCTCTATTGTCTAAGCATCACTTTAAAAAACTACCTGTTGTTGATGAGTCTAATCATGTGGTTGGTGTAATTAGCAGGGGAGATGTCATTCGCAGCATACAAGAAACGATTATTAATGATTGGCAATGATAGTCATGCAACTGAGACAGCCCTTCACTTTAAAGGGAAGGGCTGTCTTTGGAAAGAATATACTCCTATTGTTCCATTATAATAACCTTTGTAGGACTAAACTATTGAAGTGGTTTTTCAAGCAGGAGCTCAGATGCTGGGAGCGTTATGATTTTCCCGCCAATTTGCACATGAACGGTATCGTTGAAAATGGCTTTTACAATTCCTTTTAATGAAATTGTCGAATTAACAGAGATTGTTTTCGCTTCAGCTTTGTTTGCCAAATTAACCAACACCCTTCGAGATAGTTATGAAAATATTATATATGAAGATAAGGAAATAAAGCTAGAATAAATAATCAGAAAAGTTAAAAAATATTTTACGTTATGTGAACACGAAAATAAATTATCTTTTATAAATATGTGGGAAGCAAAAGAATGATGAGTAATTCTCATGTTTTTAAAAATGTAAGATTTATTTGAATGATTTCAGAACGACTGCCAATCCGAAGTGGAGGACCCCAAAAACCAAAACCGGATGAAACAATGGAATGAAGCTGACTTTTCTGAAGATAGCCCCAATCATTTTCAAATATCCTTTTTGTAATCAGATGATTCGGTGCCATTTGCCCTCTGTGTGTATGGCCTGATAAAAGTAAGTCGACACGATTTTCTTGCGCTTGAGTTATTTCAGCAGGCTGATGATCCATCATAATAATTGGCAGGGATGGATCAATATCTGTTAGTAAAGCTTCAATCGGTAGCCGATTTCGATCAGTTTTGTCTTTTCGACCTGCAAGATAAAAGCTGTCGGCTATTTTGATTACTTGATCTAAGAGGATAGTTATCCCGATTCTTTCCATTTCCTGCAAAAACTTTGGAATCCCGCCGCCATAATATTCATGATTTCCTAGGACTCCATAAACACCTAATGAAGCCGATAACTCCTTCATGACATCACCCATTTTCTTTTGAGTAAATGGCAAGGGATCGTCGTCAATGATATCGCCTGGCAGTAAAATGATATCCGGATTTAGCGCATTTACTTTACGAACAAGCCGGCGAACATGTCGGATGCCTGAAAGTCTGCCAAAATGCATATCAGAGGCCATGGCAATTCGTAGCTCAGTTAGATTGCCCACCTGTTTTGGAATGACAAGTGAAAAAGTCCGAACGACAGGGCTATATGCATTAAACGTTCCGTAGATAAATAGAATAACAAAAGATATTAATACCGCTCCTCCTACCCAATTGATGACAGATGTTGTGGAAAGATCAGCAAAAATGAGAACAAAGGCAACAAGATTGGAAAGAGGCAGGAAAAGGATGGCATATTGGAATAATCCAAACCAATAAGAGCCGATCATTTTAAATAGTGACACTTTTTTTGTGAAATGTCCGATGATGTATGAATAGGAAATGAGACTAACAACTAAACCGTATATCCATTTATCCTGCAAATCGAAAACTGAATGCAGCCAAACCCAGCCGTTCCAACCGATATAAAATGTTATGGCAGAATAAACAATTATGATGGTCATGAAATTTATCAAGTAGCGTGGTTTCATTAATTGCTCCTTCATTGAGGGAATATTTCATAAAACATGAAATGTAGTTCAAGTATTGCATGGATTTGGAAGGACTGTCAATTAATCAAGCCTTAGGAGTAAACCTGTATTTTAACTAAATTATTTTGATCTAGTGACTTAATCATAGCGGTAATAAATAGGAAGTTTAATAAATTCTATCAACCGTTCCCGTCACTTTCCGGAGGTATGATATAATAAGCCCAAAAAGGAGGCGGACCAATGTCTAATGAAGTAGGGAAGGTAGATGAACTTTTTGAAGAAACCTGCTGCACAGATGAAGGCAGCGATCGTAAGAGTCATCATCCGGATAAAGTGAAAAATAATCTTGTTACGAGACTAAACCGGATTGAAGGGCAAATTCGCGGTATAAAAGGCTTAATTGAAAAAGATACGTATTGTGATGATGTCATTAACCAGATATCGGCCACTCAATCCGCCTTAAATAGCGTAGCCAGAATCCTGCTTGAAGGTCATATGAAAAGCTGTGTTGTCGAAAGAATTCAAGAAGGTGATTTTGAAGTCTTGGATGAAGTTCTGGTCACCATCCAAAAATTAATGAAAAAATAATCGAGACAATTGATGTTCCAAGGACAATAAAAAATAATATTTTTAAGATTTAAAAATTTGAGAATTGCAAATGTCCCAATTTTTCATTTTAGATATAAGTAAAACTAAGAAATCCCTTGCTGGAAAGGTACTAGATATTAGTAGACTTTCCAGCTTTTTTTTGATTTGGGATACAACATCTTTAAAGAACGTCCCATTCCAAAGGTGAATATAATATTTACAAGGAAGGGTGGGTGCACATGTTTTTCTGTGGGTTAGTTCTTATTGGGATGGTCATTCCATTCGTGTTAATGAAAATAGATTCCAGATGGGTAAACTGGATCCCAGCGGTATTCTTTTTAGCAGCAGCATTTATAATGGGTGCGAAGGCGGTACTTTATCCAGGTGAAGGAATGGCTGATTTAGCTGAGAGAATCTATTTTATGATGTTTGGATCCGTTGCGATTGGTTCCATTATTGGTGGGACAATCGTTCACTTTATAAAAAGTAAAAAATAAACGCGCTCTTTCTAAAAGATTGTAGATTCTTAAATTCGCCCAATTATTGGTGTCAGGCACCATTTTATTAAAAAAAATAGACCTCAAGGTGAGGTCTAGTAATTTTTATTGAGAAATAGAATTTGATTGTGATATGCTGGTGGACTCCGGTACGCGTAGGAGGATGATGCCCCCGATGATGAAAAGAACAATTAAGCTAAACACGCCGCTATTGGTATTGCCGGTCATATATGCGGTGAATCCCATAAGAGACGGCCCTAAAATGGCTGCGAATTTATAAAAAATACTATAGAAACCAAAAAACTCATTCGCATGTTCTTTTGGAACAAGTTTGGCAAAGTAGGAGCGGCTTAAGGCCTGGATCCCGCCTTGTGAGGAGGCAACGAGCATCGCCAAAATCCAAAAATCTAACGTCGTTTTTAAGAAATAAGCATACGTACATATGACAATATAAACAAAAATTCCAACCAGAAGCATGGTTTTGCTTTTGAATTTATCGGCAAGTTTCCCGTATAAAATGGCGAACGGTGCAGCCACAACTTGTGTTGCAAACAAGATAATGAGTAGATTAGTAGAAGTGATTCCTAGATCGGATCCGTATGCTGTAGACATGGTAATAATCGTATTAACTCCGTCGATGTAAAAGAAATAGGCTATTAGAAATAGAAACAATGGACGGTATAACTTAATTTTCTTGAATGTTTCAAACAGCTGTTTAAAGCCATTGGAAATGGGGTTTGACACAGCCTCTTTATAATATACCTGTTTTACATTTTTTAGCATCGGAATCGTGAATAAGCCCCACCATAGGGCGGTAATTGCAAAAGCCGCTTGACTTGCAACCGTAACAGATAGTGGGAGAATGTTTTGCTGCGATAATATGATCAGGGCAATGCTGATAATAAAGGGGATCGTACTTCCGATATAACCCATCGCATAGCCTTTTGAAGATATCTGATTCATCCGATCCTCGGTCGTAACATCGACAAGGAAGGCATCGTAGAAAATATTTGTTCCACCAAAACCAATAACGGTAACCATGTAACAAATTAATAAAATTAGCCATTGATTACTAGGTACAACAGCAAGCAGCAAGGTAAATACAATCCCTAATACAAAGAAAAAGGTGAATAAGCGTTTCTTTAACCCTTTGAAATCTGCAATACTTCCCAAAATTGGGGCACAAAGCGAAATAAGCAGAGTGGCAAACGAATTAGCATATCCCCAATAGGCAGTGGAAGTGGTAGCAGCAAGCCCCGCATCGTTTGCAGCCGCTTTAAAATACAACGGAAATATTGCCGTGGTGATTAGGATCGAATAAGCAGAGTTAGCCCA
Organism: Bacillus sp. ISL-77; assembly: GCF_018613105.1. Taxonomy (NCBI): domain Bacteria; kingdom Bacillati; phylum Bacillota; class Bacilli; order Caryophanales; family Bacillaceae; genus Bacillus; species Bacillus sp. ISL-77. The sequence continues at coordinate 133,380 of NZ_JAGGQY010000051.1, read as the reverse complement.
ATCATATAACACCCAGCCTTTTTCTTGTTTCGACATCCGACTCATGAATTTACCCCCTTTTCATTTTTCAAAATCTCTTCTATAGCCCTTCCATCTGTTTGGCCTAAATTTACGCCTAAAAGCCTTGCGAATGTGGGGCCTTCATCAATGAGACGGATTGAAGGCAGGGTGATTGATTTTATCCCTTTTCCGGCTGCCATAAAAATGGTTCCGTAATTTTCTTTCTCAGGTGAATAGCCATGACAGGCCAATGTGTATTTATGATTCGCGTTTACGTCCTCCTTCGTGATCGTTTTGATGAACTCTCCTTCAAAGTCTTCTAAAAAGAAATATCCTCTTTGGGCTTCAACCATAAAGGAACACGTTCCATCTGCGCCTTTTTCCGCAGCTTGTTCCCCAGTGATAACGTTTTCAATCCCGTTTTCAGAATCCTCATACAAGGAATCTAGCAATCGTCTCACTTTATCCTGTGTGGCGAAATCTTTTTTGTCTTTAATGTAAATATATGCGGAGCCATCACAACTTTTACAATAAGCCTTCCAATTAATTATTTTCCCTTTTCCGTTAGAAGTGATCATATTTTGCTCATGGAGAAGAACATTTAGGTTGACGGCTTTATTTTCATCTAAAGCACTATGATCACCTAATGCAACCACAGTGGAATTCTCATAGATTCCGCTTTCCTTTAAGGCATCGATAATTCTGCCAAGTCGGCTATTGTGGCGGTCGATTGCCGCGAGTGCTTCCTCCGAAGAAAAACCATGATAATGGCGCTGGGTATCCAAATCAGTAAAGTGGACCATCAATAAATTCGGCTTCTTTGATTTAATGGTATCGACGGTTGACTCTAAGACGAAGTCATCCAATTCCGGTTGACTAAGGCCTTTTCGGATATGACCGTAACGTTTATTGAGATCCCACTGAAAGCGGGGACTTCCACTCATCAGTGAAACAAGAATTTGATTATGCCAAGGGCGGTTCGCAAAAATTTCGGGCATATTATAGTCAATTTTTGCTTTGGCTGTTACTGGCCATAATAGAGCAGCTGTTGTCATATTTGCCTTTCTTACCTCGTCATACAAGGTTGTTCCTCGAATACAATCTCTGAACCAGTTCCAATCAGGAGAAACCATGCCTGGCTGTAGAAGAGTGTTATTAATTACACCATGTCGGTTCGGATAATTACCTGTGACAATCGTTGCATGACAAGGATAAGTGACGGAAGGGTAAATGGATTCGACTTTCTCTACATAGGCCCCATTTTTTAATAGGGTTTGAAAGTGTGGTAGTTCTTTTAACTTAGGAAAATCTAAGGCTGAAAGGCAATCAAATGAAATGATAATTAAATGGTCAGTCAGTCGTTTCATAAATTGGAAAACCTCCGAAAATATCTACCAGTTACTACAATTGTACTACAGGTAGGCGGAAATGGAAGAATGGTTACAGAATATTTACAATATTGTTGAAAGCATTGATTTAATAGAAGGTTTTTCTAGTATAATGATATTAGCAAATTCTGGATTAATGGGGGTAAGAAGATGCCAAGTATCCGAAGCTATTTTTTTGAAAAAGGAATTAAACTTTCGGTAAAAAGAGCACTAAAGAAGGGGATATCAGATCGAGCGATGGATGAACAGCGGCAGATGCTCGACACGGCTGCAAGAAAACTGGGGAAACTCCCAAAAAACTGCCAGGTTGAGCAACTTGAAATTGAAGGCTTGTACGCTGAGTGGCTTAGTTCCGAAAACATTTTAGCTGACAAGGTGATCCTTTATTTACACGGTGGTGGTTATGCATTTTGTTCAGCCAATACCCACCGCCCACTAGCGGCTCGTATTGGGAAAGCGGCGGGTGTAAAGGTGTTATTTCCAGAGTATCGTCTTGCACCAGAGCATCCATTTCCAGCTGCAATCGAGGATGCTGTTACCGTGTACCGCTGGCTATTGCAACAAGGTTATGATTCCTCCAAAATAATTTTGGCAGGAGATTCTGCAGGAGGTGGCTTAAGCATTGCTGCCACTTTGGTCTTAAGGGATCAAAATGAACCGCTGCCGGGGGCAATTGTTTGTCTTTCTCCTTGGGTCGATTTAACCAGCAGCGGGGAAAGTTATCGTAAAAACAAGGAGGTTGATCCATATTTAAGTGTGCAAGGTGTAAGGGATGCAGCACTAATGTATGCGGGGAATGAGAATTCCCTCAACCATCCGCTCGTATCACCTGTCTTTGCAGACTTGACCGGGCTTCCGCCATTATTCATCCAAGCAGGGAATCATGAGATCTTGCAAAGCGATGCAGAATTGCTCGCCACACAAGCACGTCATGCAGGTGTTGATGTCACTTTTAAAGTATGGGACAAGATGTGGCATGTCTGGCAAATTAGTGGTGATACTTTACCAGAAGCGAAAAAGGCTGTAAGCGAAATAGGGAATTACCTAAAGAAAACCTTCCAATAATTTTTTTAAGCATACCTTGGCCAGATCTTGGGTCGGTCCAAGTTATAAATGAAAATCTGAGAACTCCTGAGATCCTGAATCAGGAGTTCTTTCACGTGTAGATAACAATAATTCAACCTATGAACTTTATGAACAAAATGGTAGTTAAGTTTTTAATGCTATTTAAATGAATAATCTATGAAAACCTCAAAATTTTTGTAAAATTAAGAAAACGTTAAGAAAACGTTTACAAAGGGGGAAATGAAATGTTTTCTATCAAAAGAATTTCAGCAGTAATGTGTGCAGGAGCATTGGCATTAAGTTTGGGGGCTTGCAGCAGTAAGGAAACAGCGAGTACAAGTAAAAAAGAGGAAGGAACCGGTTATCCAACAAAGGCCATTAGCGTGGTAGCACCTTCAGGAGCAGGTGGAGGCTGGGATTTAACAGCCCGCTCGTTTACAAAAGTGTTAAGTGAAACAAAGCTTGTAAAACAGCCAATGACAGTTGAGAATAAGCCTGGTGGCGGTGGAGCAGTATTTATGGCGGAATATGCAACCCAGCAAGTGGAAAATAATGACATGCTGTTTGTCAATTCACCGCCGATTATTATCAACAATTTAAAGAAAGAAGGAAACAGTCCGTACGGTTATAAGAATACCACACCATTAGCACAACTTACGAAAGACTATGGAGCGATAGTTGTAAAAGCCGATTCCAAATTTAAAGATTTAAAATCAGTTTTGGAAGAAGTAAAGAAGGATCCTAGTAAGTTGACTTTTGCTGGTGGCTCGGCACCAGGCTCGATGGACCATTTAGTTTCCATTCTACCAGCCTATAAATACGGAGTTGACCCAACCAAAATTAAATACGTTTCCTATGATGGCGGTGGCGAAGCGATTACCGCATTACTTGGAGGAAACGCAGATGTCATTGGGACGGATGCCTCTAGCGTAAAAGAGTTTCTTAAGGCAGGCAAAGTAAGGGTGCTGGCGATTACATCCACTGAACGTTTATCCGGTGACTTTAAAGATGTCCCTACAGCGAAGGAACAAGGTGTCGATGCAGAATTTACGATTTGGCGTGGTGTATTTGGTCCAGAAAAAATGTCCGATGAAGCAAAAGCTTATTGGGAAAAAACCATTGATAAGTTAGTTCAATCACCTGAATGGAAAAAAGAAGTCGAGACACAAGGCTGGGAATTAGAGTATAAAAATGGGGCAGATTTTAAAAAGTTCTTAGATGATCAGGAATCACAAGTACAACAATTATTAGAAGCATTAGGAATGCAGAAGTAGAAGTAATCCAAGAGGGAAGGAACGACTTTCTCCTTCCCTTTTATTTTAAAATCGCACGGATTGGGGGGATTGCGGATGGACATTAAATTTGATCGCATCGCTGCTATATTGTTTCTAGCTGTAGGAGTCCTATTTATTATCGGAAGCAGAAGTATTGCAAGCTCTTCTTATGGAAGTGTAGTCGGTCCAGATATTTTTCCATTTTTTCTTGGGGTATTGCTGACGATTTTAAGTATTCGCTTATTTTATGAAACCTTTAATGGAAAAACGCAGGAAAAGAAAAAAGAAAAATTGCAGTATAAGCCTTTTTTAATTATATTGGCAGCCACATTAATCTATATTTTGACGCTAGAATCTGTTGGTTATGTGATCACAACATTTTTATTTCTTTTTGTCTGCTTTCAGACAATGGAACGTGCTAAATGGCTGACCTCACTAATAATCGCTGGATGTTTTTCTGGATTTGTCTATTTCTTATTTGTCGAAGTATTAAAAGGAACGCTTCCAGGGTGGCCAATTTGGTTTTAGTCAACTAAGTTATGGTGTCAGGCACCACGTTTCTTGGAAGGGAAGGGGGATATGTAATGAATACTCTTGATTATTTGATGCACGGATTCGGTTCGGCACTTATTTGGTATAATTTACTTTTTGCATTTGTTGGAGTTTTGATTGGGACAGCCGTTGGGGTGTTACCGGGGATTGGTCCGATGAGCGGCGTTGCCTTGCTTATTCCTGTTACCGCTTCCATTACGGGAGGACTTCCTCCTGAACAAGCCGCAACTAGTGCCATCATTCTCCTTGCTGGTGTCTACTACGGAGCCATGTATGGTGGATCAACCACTTCTATTCTATTAAATACTCCTGGCGAGTCATCGTCCGTAGTGACAACATTAGATGGTTATCAGATGGCAAAGAAAGGACGAGCGGGTAGTGCGTTATCGATTGCGGCAATTGGGTCGTTTGTGGCTGGAATCGTCACGTTGGTCGCACTAATTGCCTTAGCGAAACCATTGTCAAATCTAGCACTTAAATTTGGTCCTGCTGAATATTTCTCTCTGATGCTCTTAGGACTAGGCGCTGTTAGCGGATTGGCAGGAAAGTCCGTTACGAAAGCCTTAATTATGACGGTAAGTGGGTTGCTGCTTGCTACGATCGGAATTGACAATGTTTCTGGGATAGGCCGTTTTACCTTTGATATTCCTTGGTTATACCAAGGGATTGAATTCTTGACCATTGCCGTAGGTTTGTTTGCCCTTGGCGAGGTGTTTAAGACCATCTTAGAAAAAGATGGAGAAGATACACAAATGGCAAAGATTAATAATTTACTGCCTTCTAAAGAAGAGTTGAAAGAATCAGCTGGACCAATCGCCAGAGGATCCATCTTAGGCTTTTTTATCGGGATTCTACCCGGAGCGGGCGCTACTCTAGCATCCTTTTTTTCTTACATTTTAGAAAAGAAGATTTCCAAAGACCCATCAAAATTTGGAACTGGGGCGATTGCTGGTGTGGCAGCACCAGAATCTGCGAATAATGCCGCTTCAGGCGGAGCAATGATCCCATTGTTAACATTAGGAATTCCGGGTTCAGGCACAACTGCCATCCTGATGGGGGCACTGATGATGTATAACGTTCAGCCGGGTCCGTTATTATTCGAAGATCATCCCCAGGTTGCGTGGGGGTTGATTGCTAGTATGTTTATTGGAAATATTATGCTGTTAATACTCAACCTCCCGCTTGTTAAGGTATTTGCAAAAATCATTCAGACACCCAAGCAATATTTGATTCCAATAATTATTGCCATCTCTATTTTCGGGGTTTATGCGGTTCAAGTTTCGATTAATGACCTGTTGCTTCTATTAGGATGCGGTTTAGTTGGCTATTTTCTTAATAAACATGATTACCCGATTGCACCATTGGTGTTAGGACTTGTACTAGGTCCAATGCTTGAGAATAACCTGCGCAGAGCCTTAACGATTTCAAATGGAGATTTTGGACCATTTTTCACACGTCCTATCTCATTAAGTTTCTTAATTATGACAGTTCTTTGGTTGGTTATTCCGGTTATAATGAAGATGCGAGGAAAAAATGTCGTTATAAACGAAGAAGGATAATCTTTTTAAAGTTCTGATTATTGAAAAAAACCCCTTTTTTTAAGGGGTTTTTTTCTATATGATAGATGTAGAGGTGCTTGTATGCGATTACATACGAAATTAATGTTAGGTATTTTTATATTAATCATCCTAATTGGCGGGGTTTTTGAAATAACTTTTAAAAACATAATGGAATCCAATCTTAAGCACGAAAAAGGGACGAAGGCCTTATCGGTGGCACAGTCCATCTCAAATATGCCAGAGATTCAAAAAGCCTTTTATAGTACCGATCCTGCTGCCATTATACAACCGGTCGCAGAAAAAATTAGAAAACAGGTTGGAGCGGAATTTATTGTTATCGGGAATCGAAAGGAGATTCGCTATTCACATCCAGACCCGAACCGATTAGGACAAAAAATGGTAGGCGGAGATAATGAACGAGTCTTTAAAGGAAAATCGGTTATCTCAGAATCGATTGGAACCCTTGGGCCTTCCTTGAGAGGAAAAGCACCCATATTTAGTGATGGCGGCGAAGTTATTGGAGTGGTTTCAGTAGGATATCTTCAAACGGATATTGATAAAGAAGTTTCAAAGATTAGAAGAAAAATCTTTATGGTGACAATGATTATATTACTGGGAGGATTAATAGCCGCATTATTAATCTCCTTAAATATTAAGAGAGCGATTTTCGGACTTGAACCAAAAGAAATAGCTTGGATGTACCAGGAGAAACATGCCATATTAGAATCCATCCATGAAGGAATTATCGCAGTCGATACGAATGGGCGAATAACAGTTGTCAATGAAACCGCACATAAATTTCTCAATGTTCCGAAAGAGGTCCTTCTCCGTGGAAAAAGAATTGAAGATGTACTTGAAAATACGCATCTATATGAAGTTGTTCGAACGGGTCTTGCGGAGTATGATCGGGAATTTGCCATTTTTGGAGAGGTATTTTTGGTTAATCGTATTCCCATTTTTAATAAAAAGGGAGAAGTAATTGGAGCAGTTGCTAGCTTCAGAAACAAGTCAGAGCTTTCCAATCTGATTCAGGAATTGTCCCATGTAAAAGCATATGCTGAAGGACTAAGGGCACAGACACATGAATATTCCAATCGTCTTTACACACTTCTTGGCTTGATTCAGCTTGGTTCTTATAAAGAAGCGATTGATTTCATTTCAAGGGAAGTGGATGTCGCGCAAGGTTTCATAAGCTTCCTAATGAAGGAAATTCCTGACCCGATCATAGCCGGATTTATTTTAGGTAAGGTTAGTTTATCGAGCGAGTTAAAAATCAATTTTACAATAGACCGAGAGAGCAGCTTTAAGGATGTTCCAGCGGAAATCAGTAGGGATACGTTAGTCACAATTATAGGTAACCTTGTCAATAATGCCTTCGATGCTGTAAGAGAAAATGATAAGGAAGAAAAAAGAGTTTCTTTGTTTTTAACAGACCTGGGAAAAGAATTGATTATTGAAATAGAAGATAACGGAAAAGGCATTGACCCGAGCCTAAGTGAACAAATTTTTCAAGATGGATTTTCAACGAAAAATCGTCAAAGCAATGCGGGGATTGGGTTAAGTCTTGTTAAGAAAGCCATAAAGGGCTTAGGGGGATATATCACCTTTTCCTCGAATGAAGGAGCAGGGACGATTTTCACAGTAGCGATACCAAAAAGCAGGGGGTGTTTGAATGAAGCAGAACCCGGATATAGAAGTGTTAATTGTTGAGGATGACTTACGAATTGCAGAAATTCAAAAACGATTTATTGAACAGATTGCTGGTTTTCAAACGGTAGGAATTGCGGCAAGTTATCAAGAAGCAAAGACCTATATTGATCTACTACAGCCAGACCTTCTCTTGCTGGATGTATATTTTCCAGACATGAATGGAATTGATTTACTTAAAGAAACAAAGCAGCAAAAGAAACAAATGGATGTAATCATGATTACCGCCACAAAAGAGATTCATAAGGTTCAAGAGGCAATTAGTATAGGTGTGTTTGATTATATCATTAAACCAGTGATTTTCGAGAGATTCAAACAATCATTGCTTAGGTATCAGGAATTTCATACCAAGCTAGTTGAATTGAGGAATGAAAATCTCCATGTCACCCAACAACAGGTGGACAAGCTGCTGCGAAAAGAAATAGATCGATCCCTTAGCGAAAAAGCTTATTTGCCGAAGGGAATTGATCCGCTTACACTTGAAAAGGTTTTGGATGTCCTGTCGAAAGTCGAATTCGGGTTAACAGCCGAATTCGTCGCCAAAGAAATAGGCGTTAGCAGAACAACGGCCAGAAGGTATCTTGAACATCTCATGTCTGAGGAAAAAATTGCAGCAGATTTAGCTTACGGAACGGTGGGGCGTCCTGAACGTGTCTATTTGGTAAGAAGTGGAGTCAAATAGTATAACCACTAATAAGAAGAAGGCTATAATGTAGAGCCTTCTTCCTTTTTGATGTAGGCAGTGATTAAGAAGGCGGTGCCTGACACCATGTTGTACCTTTGTTTAATTGTAATAATATTGCCAATATTACCACAGGCGGGGATTGAATTTAGTTATATAATTAGATTAAATCTTCATACCCGGCACGATAGCAAGTAAATGTGGCCGTTTTTTTTGTAATGTAATATGAAGGAGGGGTAATTGACATGAAAAGTTTAATTGTGTATTGCTCGTCTCATGGGACTACAGAAAAAGCAGTAAAATTTTTAAGCGGAAGTCTTGAAGGAGCAGTTTTAACGGTTGATTTGAAGAGGGAGAAAGAAGAGTTCGTACTTGCCAATTTTGATACCGTTATCATTGGCGGCTCGATTCATGCAGGGAATATTCAACGAAAAATAAAACAGTTTATAAGAAACAACCTAGAAACACTTTTGGAAAAAGACATCGGTCTTTTCCTTTGCTGCATGCATGATGGCGAGACCGCCATCGAGCAATTTAACAATGCCTTTCCACAAGAATTACGCAAAAATTCCGCCGCAATGGGGTTATTTGGCGGTGAATTTCTCTTATCAGAAATGAACTTTATAGAGAAACAAATTGTAAAAAAAGTGAGCGGTGCAACCATTGATCAATCCAATTTAGATTATGAGGCCATCAAGGAATTTGCGTCCAAATTAAATAATATAAAAAGTCTTGTTTAGTATCAGCTTCTTAAATTAAAAATGGAATGAGAGCGTTTCTGCATTTGCAGAGCGTTTTTTTGTTGTTTTTTAAGGGCTTATAGGCATTTTATTCGATGTCCCACATAGGAATATGAATTTTTTGTCAAATTTTGCTTATAAAAAAAAGAAACAATGACTATAATGAAAGAGGTCTTAATACTACAAGGAAGAGGATTCAAATGAAGATTTGGTTTAACAGATGGTTTACAACGGTTTCCCATTATATTGATATGATCCGGTTCAATGAAGATAAGCGGAAATTTATCATTTATGGGACACATCCGAACAAAGATGCCCTTTATTTACAAAATTGTGATTACGCCTTTGTCGAGCCAGATATATCTGGTGAAGAATATATTGGTTTTTGTCTTGAATTTTGTCAGAAGAATGGGATCGATATTTTTGTCCCAAGGAAAGAAAATGTCCTCATCTCAAAAAGGCTTAGTGAGTTTGAGGCTTTAGGTGTTAAAGTGCTAGTTTGCCCTGAAGCAAAGTTAATGGAGACAATGGATAATAAAGCAGATACCTATCGGCTTTTATCAAACGGAGCAGCAAACTTTTTGATTCCGGACTATTATGTCGTCAATAATATTGAGGATTTTAAGAGGGCGTATGAAAAACTCAAGGAAAAAGGACATAGGGTTTGTTTTAAACCAGTGATTGGTGAAGGTGCCAATGGATTTCGGGTCATAATAGACCAAATCGTGTCCATTGACCAGTTTTTCAATCATGGAATTGGTTTCCGTATTCCCTATGCCCATGCTTGCGAAATTTTGAGCCAGCAAGATACATTTCCTGACTTAATGGTGTTGGAATTTCTTGAGGGAAGAGAATATAGTATTGATTGTTTATCGTCCCATGAAAAATTGTATGCTGCTATTCCTCGAATGAAGGGGGATGGAAGAGTCAGGGAGCTTGTGGAACAGGCGGAACTCATTAAATTAGCTCACGATTTTCACCAGGAGTTTAGATTGCCATATGTATTCAATATTCAGGTAAAATACAACAACATTGGTGTGCCGAAACTGTTGGAGATTAATCCACGAATGAGCGGGGGAATGCACATTAGTTGTTTGTCAGGGATTAACTTGCCATATCAAGCCATCAAGATTTTACTTGGTGAAGAGGTGGAAGTAGTCAAGCCAAGGTTTGGAATTCGTGCAAGTCATATTGAAAAGGAAATGATTCTGAAATATGGGGATATTAGTTAATTGAACAGGCAAAGCAAAAGAAAAGAGCAGGTTATTTTGTATCGACCTGCTCTTTTCACTATTAGGAAGCTTATTTATAAAAAACTTTATCGATATTGTATTTTGCATGTAGTGTATTAATGATAAAGGTTTCATAAATTTCTCTCTCCATCGGATCTTCCACAACACATACTGCTATCCGATAAACTTCATCACGATGTAATTTGATCGGCGAAACAGTATCTTCAAAATGTCTTTTTACACGAGGGCGCAACTTCCTTGCTTTTCCTACAAATAGTAATTCGTCATTTGCGTTTGAAAATAAAATAATCCCGCCTTTGTCTCTTGGGATCTTATTGTAATCAGTAAATCCATAAACGCTGCTTAGCGGCGCCTCTATTTTTTCTCCAACTTGGTTCTTCTTCGTAATCACTATATCAGGATTAGGTATTTCAATTTTTATCATTAAGAAAATCGCTCCTTGCTTAAAATAAACGGTGTCCCCGTTTTGCTAACAGTTCATTATAGCACAAACTTTTGTTAATAGATTTGACTTTCTTATTTTAACCATTTTTCAGTCCTCAAAACCGGTTATACAGAATCTCTTTGAATTTATTAGAGTGAGTAAATAATGGTAGAAAAAAATTCCTTATTTTTGTAAACTTAAGGAAAGTGCTGTGATTTTGCTGATTTAATTATGTTCGCAAGGTAAATATTTCTTGGTAGGATTCGATTGTTATGAACTTTCTATTTATAATAGAAGGTGACATAAAATATTAAGATTGGAAAGGGTGTTTTTTATGGCTATTTCATTGTCTAAAGGGCAAAAGGTTGATTTAACAAAAACAAATCCTGGTTTAACGAAAGTTGTTGTTGGTCTTGGCTGGGATACAAATCGTTATGACGGCGGGAAAGATTTCGATTTAGATGCAAGTATATTCTTATTAGGAGCAAATGGAAAAGTGACTTCTGAAAAGGATTTTGTGTTTTACAACCAGCTAGAGGGCGGAAATGGTTCCGTGGTACATACAGGTGATAACCGCACGGGAGAAGGCGACGGGGATGATGAGCAAGTAAAAGTAAATCTTAGCGCGGTTCCTTCTCAAGTGGAGAAAATCTCGTTTGTTATTACTATTCATGATGCAGAATCACGCGGTCAGAATTTTGGACAGGTTTCTAATGCATTCTGCCGCATCGTAAACGAAGAAACAAACCAAGAAATCATTCGCTATGATTTAGGGGAGGATTTCTCCGTTGAAACTGCCATCATTGTAGGTGAATTATACCGACACAATGGAGAGTGGAAATTCTCAGCCGTTGGCTCAGGTTACCAAGGCGGACTCGTACGAATCGCAACAGACTTCGGCCTAAACGTAGGCTAAGATGGTGAAAACAAAAAAGGACAAAAAGGTCAATTGACCATGTTGTCCTTTTTTCTTTGTTTATAGTGGGGTGTCATATTCGTGGTGTCAGGCACCGTAAAAAGACATTTGGTTGTTTTGTCCGCCTGGGGTGGACAAAGTCGAATTTGTTTGTTGGAAGTGTTTATAACTATCTAAATGGACAGGATTTTTGGTTTGGGGTATTGTGGAGTTAACTATTTTATTTTGATTTGATAATGGATTTTATATGAAATTTTTGTTTAAAACACAGGTTCTTTCGATTATTTTTGCAATCATTTGGGTTGTATGCCTCAATATATTAGCTTTTTTAGACCAGCCAGAACATTAAAAGAAATACGAACGAAAGAGGGACATTACGATGGGAGGAAAATGGCTGATTGCCGATCGCGATTTGAATGAACGTGAAGGATTAAAATGGCTGTTGAAAACGACTTCCATCCCTGTCACAAACATATTATTAGCTTCTAATTACCAGGAATTTGTCGCTAGGTTTGAACAAGAAAGGCCAGATGTTGTTTTAATCGAACTTGATATGATCTCCAAGGAGGTTTGGACAACCTTTCGCGATCTGATGAAAATCTATGATCCAGTATTACTGTTAACTACCGCAGAAGGAACCTTTGAAAAAGCTCGCCTTGCCATTGACATGCAAGCGTTAGATTTAATGGTTAAACCTCTGTCAGCAACAAAGGTTACATCTGCTTTCCAAAAAGCCTCACGAAAACTTGGTACTAAAAATCAGGCAGACGGAATTCTTAGTCCCCAAACATATAAGGACATATCATATGAAGCTTTATTTATTTCTCAACCATCTTTATCAGAAAATTTTCATATGGCCGCTTTTCAAACGGAAAGTATCGGTATGATACGTTCATTGCATTCTTTCTTAAGAGAATTTCCGTTCAAGGGTGTCCAAGGTATATTCGCAATGGACGATATGGTTGTGATTTTGTTTAAGGAAACGGCTCATCAGTTAATAGAGCAGTGTCAAAAAGCGATGAGAAAATGGGAGGAGGAATTTTCTGACCCTCTTGCCATCGTTGTCCATAAAGGAAATTCTTCGGCAATAAGCTTGAATCAACAATACTTCCAAACCCGAAAAATGCTGGAGTTCACCTATTATAAAGGCTATCGTCAAGTAGCTGAATTTGAACACTCACCAGAATGGGTACATATTGACCCTTTTTTAGCCCCTCCTGAACAGAGAGCATGGGTCGACATGCTGACAAATACCGATTTAGAAAAAATAAAGAAGTGGCTGTACGAGGAATTTTTACAATTACAAGAACCATTTCCTGATCCAGGATTGGTTAGAATCCAGCTTACGAGTATACTCGCCCAGGTTAGAAGGTTTATGAAGACCAATAATTTAGACGAGGACCAAAGTTATGAACGAGAGTACCGCTATATTTTCAATTCAATTTTGTACGATAAGGTCCTTTATCGTACAGTTCAAAATCTCATCTTATTTATTCAAAAATTGTTTATAGGTGCAGAGAGCAGCCCCAGAAAAAAACAAGATCCGATTGAACGTGGCATATCCTATATGGAGACTCATTTTTCCAATAGTTCGCTCAGGCTTGAAGATGTGGCGCAGTATGTTGACCGAAATCCTTCCTATTTCAGCCATATGATGAACACTAAAACTGGTTCGAGCTTTACAGAAGTATTGACGGCCATAAGAATGAAGGAAGCTAAACGGTTACTGATTGAAACGAACAAACCGATTAAAGAAATTTCAGACCTTGCAGGCTATCAAAATTCAAATTATTTTAGCCGGATGTTTAAGGAATTTGTAGGTACTTCACCAAGAGAATTTCGCATGAATACAGTGAATATGTTTAAAAACGAGAGGGAGACAGACTGATTTTTGTTAAATTTATTTTGGGAGAGGTGGGGAAAATTGAAGACAGTTATTATTATTCTGGTTTTATGCTACCTGTTATTTTCGTTACTTCAATTGTATTTCAATAGAAAATGGCAGCTGGTTTACACGGCGTTTGGACATGATCATTATTTTATGATTATTGCTAAGTTAAATGCTGCAGGCGTTAAATATAAAATCAAAACTCCTGTGAATTTTCGCAATGACGCTGGGTTTAAGGATCAAAAACAATATGATATTTTTGTGAAAAAAGATGAAGAACACAGGGCACATGCTGCCCTCCAAAATAAAAATTAATACTTTGTTTGTGTTCCTTAAAATAAAGTAAGTATTGGACCCATCAGGAAAGTGATTGGGTTATTTTTTATGTAATCAAACCTAAAGATAATATCTAATTTATAAAGATATTATGGTTATAAGGGCGAACTATCTAAAAAAAATCTAGTACAAACTACAAATATTATCTATTATCTAATGTTCCATTCGTATTTTTCAGAAGATTTTATTTTTATAATAAAAATAGACCTAAAACAAAAGGAGTGGAAACAATGGAAACAAACATAACGAATTCAAGAGTTATTAAAAATTATAAAGGTACTGAATTACATGCAAAGGGCTGGATCCAGGAGGCGGCACTGCGCATGCTAATGAACAATCTGGATCAAGAGGTTGCCGAAAGACCGGAGGATTTAGTCGTTTATGGAGGAATTGGCAAGGCAGCCCGGAACTGGGAGTCCTATGATGCTATCGTGAATACGCTGCTAGAATTGGAGAATGACGAAACGTTAATGATACAATCCGGTAAGCCAGTGGCTGTTTGGAAATCGCATAAGGATGCACCGCGTGTGTTGCTCGCTAACTCCAACCTGGTTCCAGCTTGGGCGAATTGGGAGCATTTCCACGAGTTAGATAAAAAGGGCCTGATGATGTATGGTCAAATGACCGCTGGAAGCTGGATTTATATTGGCAGCCAAGGAATAGTGCAGGGAACGTATGAAACGTTTGCCGAGCTTGCCCGTCAGGAATTCGGAGGAACATTAAAACACACCATCACGCTAACAGCAGGACTAGGCGGCATGGGTGGAGCACAGCCTTTATCCGTAACAATGAACGATGGTGTATGTATCGCAATTGATGTGGATGAGACAAGAATCGACCGCCGCCTTGAAACCGCTTACCTTGATATTAAAACAAATGACCTTGAGGAAGCATTAAAAATGGCTCAAGAAGCTAAGGTCGCAGGTAAAGCATTATCAATTGGTTTATTAGGTAATGCGGCAGAAATTTTACCAATCATGATTGAAAAAGGCTTTAATCCAGATGTATTAACGGATCAAACTTCTGCACACGACCCGCTAAATGGCTATGTTCCAGTTGGTTTTACATTAGAAGAAGCGGCCGCCCTTAGAAAAGCAGATCCGGTAAAATATGTGAAGTTGGCGAAGCAGAGCATGGCACTGCATGTGAAGGCAATGCTCAAAATGCAGGAGAAGGGTGCGGTAACTTTTGACTATGGTAACAACATTCGTCAAGTAGCTAAGGATGAAGGTGTGGAAAACGCATTTGATTTCCCAGGCTTCGTTCCCGCCTATATCCGTCCATTATTCTGCGAAGGAAAAGGTCCATTCCGGTGGGCAGCACTCTCGGGTGATCCAGAAGATATTCGCAAAATTGATGAAGCCCTGCTACGTGAGTTTAAAGATGACGAACATCTTTGTAAATGGGTGAAGATGGCCCAAGAAAAAATCAGCTTCCAAGGCCTTCCAGCCCGGATTTGCTGGCTTGGATATGGTGATCGTGCTCGCTTTGGTAAAGTTATCAATGATATGGTTGCTTCTGGAGAAGTATCGGCACCAATCGTTATTGGACGTGACCACTTAGATGCAGGTTCTGTTGCATCGCCAAATCGTGAAACAGAAGCCATGATAGACGGCAGTGATGCCGTTTCCGACTGGCCGATATTAAATGCGATGATTAATGCTGTTGGCGGCGCAAGCTGGGTTTCCTTACACCATGGCGGCGGCGTTGGCATGGGTTACTCTCAACATTCCGGAATGGTAATTGTTGCAGATGGTACAAAGGATGCAGAAGTGCGTCTACAAAGAGTCTTAACTACAGACCCTGGCATGGGTGTGGTCCGTCATGCCGATGCAGGTTATGAGCTGGCAATAAAAACCGCGAAAGAGAAAGGCATCAAAATGCCAATGCTTAAGCAAGACTAAGACTGAGAGGATGGTAGATTAATGAGTACACCAATTTTTATTAGAAATGCCTCTCAACTTGTGACTTTACAAGGGAGTTCCGATGCTCCTCGTGTAAAGGGTGAGATGTCTGAACTTGGCATTATTGAGAATGGCAGTGTTTGGGTGGAAGACGGAGTGATTCAGGCTGTTGGAACGGATGTGGAGCTTTTTGAAAAATATGCTGGTCGCATTGATGAGGCAGAAGTGGTAGATGCGAGTGGTAAACTCGTAACTCCAGGACTTGTTGACCCACATACACATGTTGTTTTTGCCGGCAGCAGGGAAAATGAGTTTAACATGCGACTTCAAGGTGCAACCTATATGGAAATCATGAACAGCGGCGGTGGAATCTATGCGACGACTAGACGGACACAGTCGGCGACACATGAAGAGCTTTTTCAAGAAAGCTATGAGCGCTTGAATCAATTCCTGCGCCACGGTGTCACAACAGTTGAAGCGAAAAGTGGCTACGGGATGGAATGGGAAACGGAACTAAAGCAGCTGGAAGTGGCCAAACAGCTTAACGACAAGCATGTGATTGATGTTGTTTCAACCTTCATGGGAGCTCATGCCGTTCCAAAAGAGTACAAACAAAATCCTAATGAGTTTGTTAGATTGCTAATTGAGGAAATGATTCCTAAGGTGGCAGAGCTCGGACTGGCTGAATTTAATGATGTTTTTTGTGAGCATGGCGTTTTTACTCCGGAGCAATCGAAGCAGATTCTTGGAGCCGGCCTGCGATATGGCTTGATTCCGAAGATTCATGCGGATGAAATTGAGCCCTATGAAGGGGCTGAATTAGCGGCAGAGGTTGGCGCAATTTCGGCAGACCACCTATTAAAGGCATCGGAAAAAGGTATGAAAGCTATGGCGGAAAAGGGAGTAGTTGGCGTGCTGCTTCCAGGAACAGCTTACTTCTTAATGGCGGAGTCTGCAAATGGCCGTAAAATGGTTGATTTAGGGGTACCTGTAGCACTATCGACAGATTGTAATCCAGGCTCCTCACCAACCGTTTCCCTTCCATTCATTATGAATCTTGGTTGTTTAAAAATGGGGTTAACTCCTGCAGAGGTAATTGTGGCTGCGACCATTAATGCTGCTCATGCTATTAACCGTGGTCGCGAGATTGGCAGCCTCGAAGTAGGAAAAAAAGGAGACGTTACGATTTTTAACGTTGGAAATTATATGAAACTACAATACTCCTATGGTGTGAATCATACGAATACAGTTGTGAAAAATGGTCAGGTGGTTGTCAGGGGAGGTCATTTAGTTGAAGAGCTTTCTCTATCCTAAACTGGTTCCGCCAAGTTTTACATGGGTGAGGACTGATGAAGGGGCAGAGGTTGCGAAGGTGCACGAGTGGATCCAACCACTGACCGCTGCCTCGGATCCTGAAAAAAGCAAGGACGCCGACTTTGTCGTCGTTGGTGTTCCGCTGTCTCGTTCATCGATTAGCGCTTCAGGTGCCTCGGAGTTTCCTGAGGCATTTCGACGCGCATGGAAGGGTTTCACTACGTATAATCTTGATGAGGATATCGATTTGGCGGAAATGACAGCATTGGATGTTGGTGATGTACCGATGCATGTCACGAATATCCAGCAGTGTCATGATAATATCATCGAAGCGTCTGCTGCCCTTCAAAAGCACTTTGGAACTTCTAAAGTGTGTGCAATTGGTGGTGATCATTCAATTACAGCGATGATGGTAAAGGGCATGAACCACGTAAGGCCTAGTGAAAAAATTGGGATTCTCCAATTTGATACCCACTTTGATTTAAGAGACATGACCGATAATGGTCCGTCCAACGGGACACCAATGCGGAATCTGATTGAAAGTGGTGTGGTCGAAGGCAGGAATATGTACAACATCGGCCTGCATGGATTCTTTAATACAAAAGACTTAAAGAAATATGCGGATGAAAAAGGTGTTAACTATTTCACACTGCGTGAAGTAAGAAAAAAGGGAATTGAAGAAACTGTTGTTGCTTGCTTAGAAGCACTCGCTGCGAAGGTAGATACCATTTACTTAACAGTCGATATGGATGTCCTTGATATCGCTTATGCTCCAGGAGTACCGGCTTCTACACCTGGCGGCATGACAACAGAGGAACTTCTCGAGGGAGTACTAGCAGCTGCTAAGCATCCAAAGGTAAAAGCGATGGACATCGTTTGCCTCGACCCACTAAAAGACACCCATGTCCAACCAACAGTCAAACTCGGCACGCACGTATTTCTAACTTTTCTAACAGGTGTAATGCTGCGTTAGAGAAGGGATAATAATTTGGTGTCAGGCACCACCAAAAGACACTTCATTCAATTTATCCACCACGGATGGACGGTGTTTTATGAAATTTCTAGTGATGAATGGGATTTAAAATTGAAAGCAGGCAACCATTATCTTTTGGTTGCCTGCTTTTTTATGGATAAAATAAATAAATAATCCTCCACAAAAGTCATACCTATTTATTGTATATTATAAAAAAACTAAGATAAATACTAACTAATGATGCTATAACTTGGTATTAAATGAGTATGCCATTAAAGATCCTGGAAAACATTCTTTCTAATGACTTTTTGGAATTATTTAAGATTTATGAGGTGATCAAACACACATGACAATGTTGGATGTGGACGGTATCAGTCTGTATTATAACGTTAAGGGGGAAGGGACTCCAATTGTTTTTATTCATCCCCCACTACTCACAAGCGCGAATTTCAAGTACCAAATAGATGAATTATCTCAAAAGTTTAAAGTTATTACATTCGATATTAGGGGACATGGAAGGAGTTCGTACTCAGTACAACCAATAACGTATCCGCTAATTGTAGAAGATATCAAACGTCTATTGGATCATCTGAAAATCACAAAAGCATTTCTATGCGGATATTCAACCGGAGGGTCTATTGGATTAGAATTTTTATTGACATTCCCGAATCGTTCCATAGGTCCTTTACTATTGAGGAACAGGAAATGCAACTGAAGAACAGTTTTTAGGAGTTAAAAATACATAAAGAGGTAATTCCTACCGTTATGGAATTACCCTGATAGCAAAAGTGTTAGCGGTATCTTACTAAAGAACAGAAACTATTATAAGAATGGATAACGCGATCAATGAATGGATTCCAAACCTGTCTGGTAATGTAAACAATTATTGAAGTTAAACTTCCTAGGAAGGCACTGCCTACAATATCAGAAGGAAAATGTTGACCCATCCAAATGCGTGAGAATCCTGCCAAGAAAGCTAAAATGAACATAATAGAACCCACTACGCGCTTATAAAGTAGTACAGAAGTTGCTGCAGCAAACGCTAGAGTGGTGTGTTTACTTGGAAATGATGAATTCTTTTTTGAGGGGGACGGGGGTAATAAATGTACCCAGAATTTCAAAAATGGACGTGGTTTAAAATAAAACAGTTTAATAAAACAATTGAGGAGTATTGTTAAGACAACAGATATTCCTACATATAGGGTGACTTTTTTATAACTGTTGTTCCGAAACCACATAAAGATTAATAAAACCACATACAAATAACGAACTTTTTGAGAAATTATAATCATAATCATGTCGAAAAGTCGATAACGACCAGCAAATTGGTTTATAGCTCTAAATATTCTGTAGTCCATTCCAATCACTCCTCCAATTTTCCTCCCAATAATAATGCTAGTTTTTCCGATCAAAAAGTAAATATGTATATGGTGTCAGGCACCATGAAAAGACATTTGTTCAATTTGTCCACCACAGGCGGACAGTTTGATTTTAATTCATTAAAACGATTAAAAAATAGCGGTGGCCTGTGGATTCCTACTATTTTTTTTAAAACGTAAATAAAAAAACTGTTGGAATAGATGAGAACAAGAAATTCTAATGCACACTTGTCCATTCCAAGGAGTTTTTTCAATCATATACTATTGTAATTTGTTGTTTACGATGATATTTGGCAGTAATGAGTGAGATTCATCACCTGGGCTGCTATAGCTTCTGTCGACAAGGCAAGAGAAATAGGAATGGACTGGTGGGAAAAGGACCCATACTATTCTTCTAAAGACAGATTAGCTGAAAAAGAGCATGACCTGTTACTCGAAAGAATCAATCGCATTGAACAGCTTGTTGAGACAAAGGCACTCCCTCAAGAAGAAAGAGCATTACTTGAACCAATTAATGAAAATATTTTACAACAGCCGGATGAAATGCCTATGCTGGACGAGGAAATAGAAATAACAGAAGTGGAAAAAACTGATTCAAAAAAAAATGGGAAGAAAAAGGACTCACAAAATAAGAAAAACGAAAAGAAAAAGTGTCGAAGCAAACAAAAGGAATAAAATTTAAATGTTATTTTATTTTAGGAAAGTGGAGTCGACACTTTCTTTTTTATTGTAATTTCCTTGTGTGTGAAGTAATCAAGAAAGAAAGTCCGGTAAGTGTATGTTAGTTACCTTAAAACTTTAAAAAGTATTTGACATGGAAGCTTAATCAAAAAAACCCTGATATTCTCAAGGTTCTTATTGTTTAGTAATGGGATAAGCGAAAAAATATAAATGTATTTAATTATAAATGACTATTTTTTATTGTTTTTCAATATTTTTTTGAGTAATTTAATAAGATCATAATTTTGTTCTTTTACGTCTTTTAGTTCTTTTTTTAACTCTAAAATATCATTAGTGATATTCTCTAGTTTTTGAGACAAAGATGCCAGCTCTGCATTTTCTTGTTTTTCAGAAACCTTAGATACTGGGAGTGTAGCGTTTAGATTTTTTTTACTAAGTTCTGTAACTGAATCCAATAATGACTCATTTTTCATAGTTGTTGCCAGTTGTTTCATGATAAAATTCAAATCAAGCGAATCCTTGTCTACATTGTTACCCGTATTCTGTACGCTTTTATCATTAGTGACTTTCTTCCGTTTTTCAGTAATTTTTGACTCAGGAGGCGCAGGGTTTTGATTTTTTTTACTAAGTTCCGTAACAGAATTCATGAGCGAATCGTTTTTTAGAAGAGTTGTTGCCATTTGAATTAATGATCCAAAATCAAGCGAATTTGGATTTTTTAGTAAATTGTTGGCGAGATTTTCTAAATTGTTACCAGTATTCTGTACGCTATTTTCATTATTGTTTTCCTTCATAATTTAACCACCTTTTGAGTTTTAATTAGTAATAAGCTCAGAAATTTCCTAATATCTTATGTCGTTTGACTAAAAATGTAGTGTGTTAATATCATCATGTAACGAAATATTTTCTCTTTAATTCTATAAAATATTAAGAAAAAACCTAGAAGATTATTTTATTTTTAAATAATCTTCTAGAGTTCATCACTCATCCATTAGGAATTCCTTGAAAGTTAAGTCCCATTGAGTACATAGAATGGATTGTGTAAGGAGCCCCATATGAGATTCTAATCCCGTAAAGGGGGAAAGATATCCATAATCTGCATAGGGGACGCTTCATGAGGTGAATAGTCCTCCAGAACGCGCCGACTTGCAACGAAAAATATATTTTGTTTCGATATTATATTAGGATCGGTAGCAAACAGCTTTACGTAGGGATAAATTCCTGAAATCGTAGCGTATAGTGTATGCAATAATTTATCATTACTTACCTTTCCAATATAATTCATAATTAGAATTCCTTTGTCGGACAGCTTTTCGTTTGTCAGAGTAAAAAATTCTTTAGTTGTTAGGTGAAACGGAATTTCACTGCTGCTGTACGCGTCCAAAAAAATGATATCCTGAGATTGTGCCTCCTGAGTTTTTAAGAGCGCTTGTCCATCACCGACTTCCACGTTCTTTCCCGTATACCCAAAGTACTTCTTGGATACCTCGACGACAAGCGGGTCAATCTCCGCCGTTACCAAATATTTATGCGAATAATAAGAGCTAACGGTGCCAATTCCATGGCCAATAATGTATCCTTTTTTAAAATGAGATGCATAGTGATCAATAAGATCAACTGTGATTCGACTGTATGAAGCGACTAGGCATTGCGGTTGCTCCATATTTATTACTCCTTGGACACCATCGGAAGAAAATTGAAGTATTCGGAATTTTCCTCGCATTCCTTCGTATCTACTTCGATCCGTAACGTATATATTTTGATACGAGCTTGAAGTCTTATAAATTAACGTGGATCCGTAACGAGAAATATGTCTTTCCAAACCTTCATTTCTATTAAACGGATTCATATATACACCTCCAAAATACCGTTATCGTATAAAAAAGACCTTCTTAGACTTGGCTAAGAAGATCCCTAAATTGACTGCGCATTTTAATCCTGCCTAAATTATAAGCAAAGAGCAGTAGCGATGCAGTCTCCAATACATGCTTGTACGTCCGCACGAGCTCCGAGCAAAACAGCTAACAGTAAAGCTACAATCAAAACGATTGCAATAAGAACTTCAACAACACTTACTGTACAAGTTTGCATGTGTCATCCCCCCTTATTATTTTTTTAGATAAGGAAGGTTTTTAATTTCCTTATATTAGACAAGCTATGGTGAAAGAAAGCGATTGGTACTAGTTATATATATCAATTTATGAAATTATGTTATTGTCCTAATTGAGGTTCTTTCCCATATGTCCAAAGTACTTCTTGGATACTTCGGTCCAAAAGGCTGCCCAATTTTTTTAGGATAAATGAAGCGGGACTATTGGAATATTTCCTTGAGGGAAATGCATAAAAAGTCGAAAAAGAGAAAAATCATATATTTCCCTAAACCGCCATTTTATTAACCAAAAAAAAGCCTAGGATAGTAAGGAAATAGGTAATAAATGCCCCATCATTATGGAAATAATTTAAATTATTCCTTGGGAAAGCGCATGTTCAGACAATTATCGAGTTTTATTGTCGGAAAATTGAAAATTTAATTGGAATAAAGTAGATTATTATTACAACAAGTCTGAATAAAGGAAGTGAGCATTTTGTTAAAAATGATTGATGCCCACATTCATCTCGATCATTATAAAGATGATGAGATTAGTCAGCTGATGGAAACTATTCCGCAAATTGAAAATCTGATTTCGGTTTCTTATGATTTAGAATCGTGTAAAAGAAACCATGGGTTTACGGGAAAATATCAAAAGGTGAGAGCCGCATTCGGATACCATCCTGAGCAGCCGCTACCGACTGTTGAACAGCAGAATGAGCTGTTCTCTTGGATGAATGATCATATTGACGTTATGATAGCTATTGGAGAGGTTGGGCTTCCCTATTATTTACGGAAAAAACAAAAGGTTACCACTTGCCAGTACGAACGGTACATAAAGCTGTTAGAGGCTTTTGTTCAAAAAGCAAGTACATATGGGAAGCCAATTGTCCTCCATGCCGTTCATGAGGATGCTCCCATTGTTTGTGACCTTTTAGAAAAATACTCCATTAAAAAGGCTCATTTTCATTGGTTTAAAGGAGACAATAAAACAATTAAGAGGATGGAAAAAAATAAGTACTATATATCGGTTACACCTGATGTGGTCTATGAAGAGGAGATACAAAAATTAGTTCAAAGATATCCGCTAGAACAAATGATGATTGAAACAGATGGTCCATGGCCATTTGAAGGTCCATTTTGGGGAACTATGACACATCCGAATATGATGCTTGAATCCATTAAGGAAATTTCAAAAATAAAAAAATTGTCTGAAGAAGAAGTGTCGGAAAGATTATGGAAGAACACAAGATTATTTTATCAATTATAAACGCATTATTATGATTTGTACTTAGAATGGAGTATGATTATGAAAATTGTCGTCCTTTCAGACACGCATTTGCCTAAAAGGGCTAAAAGCTTGCCACCTAGATTAATTGAAGAATTAGTCAATGCTGATTTAATAAGCATATCCTTTTCACAAAAGAGCCTTCAGAAAATAATAAAAAAGGGGAACACGAATAATGAACAAGCCGGTAATCGTCTATACAACAAAAGACTGTGTTGAATGTACGATGGTCAAAAAGGTCCTAAGTGAGGAAGGAATCACTTTTGAAACTAGAGACTTATCCGTCAACCCAGAATACCAAAAGGAAGTGGAGAAATACGGCTTTCTAGGGGTTCCTGTTACTGTCGTTGATAATCGAGCAGTGAAAGGATTTACAAATGAATTAAAGGAACTAATAGATATAGCAAAAAGTTAAGGTGCAACTGTAAATTCAGTACAAAAATGGCTTGGAGGAAAATCCCCCAAGCCATTTTTCTGTAAATTATTATGCACTAATCGATTTATCTGTTTTGGTACTTTCGAGTTCATCAGTAGGGTGGAATTCGTTCTCCATCTTGGAAACCACTACAGTTGCCACACCATTTCCGATTAAGTTCGTAATTGCACGTGCTTCAGACATAAAACGATCGACACCTAGTAACAGGGCAATCCCTTCAACTGGTATTACCGGGAAAGCAGATAGAGTAGCAGCAAGGGTAATAAAACCTGAGCCCGTTACACCGGCAGCCCCTTTAGATGTCAGCATTAGAATACCTAACAAGGTGATTTGATGCCAAATCGTAATATCGACATTGTAAGCTTGAGCAATAAAGAGTGCAGCCATTGACAGATAAATAGCAGTACCATCTAAGTTAAAGGAATACCCTGTCGGAACAACAAGACCAACTACTGATTTAGAACAGCCGTATTTTTCAAGTCTTTCCATCATTCTCGGTAAAGCAGATTCAGAGGATGAAGTACCCAACACCAAGAGAATTTCTTCCTTAATGTAGGCGATGAATTTCAAAATATTAAAACCATATAGCTTCGCGATCCCACCTAGTACAAAGATGATGAAAAGAAACATCGTTGCATAAACGCTGCCCATCAATTTTCCAAGCGAGACTAACGAACCAAGACCAAAATTACCAATCGTATAGGCCATTGCACCAGATGCTGCAATGGGTGAAAATTTCATTATAATATTAACAATCTTAAAAAAGATTTCCGTAAATTGCTCAAACAAGGCAACAACTGGTTTCCCTTTTTGCCCTAAGGAAGCAAGTGCAATCCCAAATAGTACGGCAAAGAATAAAATCGGGAGCAGCTCGCCCTTCGCCATTGCCCCGACAAAATTATCAGGAATGATTCCTAAAATAAATTCGATAAATCCATGGCTTGTTTCTTTTGCCTGCGCGGTAAATTGTGAAATATCTCCGCTTTTAACGGAATCTGTATTAAACCCAGATCCTGGCTTAATGATATTAACTAGGAGTAAACCTATCGCTAAAGCAAACGTCGTTACAATTTCAAAATACAGGAGCGCTTTCCCACCGATACGCCCAACCTTCTTCAAATCCCCCATGCTACCGATGCCAATGACTATTGTAAAAAATACAATTGGAGCAATGACCATTTTAATTAACTTGATAAAGATATCCGCCAAAACCTTTAATTCTGTACCGAATTTCGGAAAAAGAAATCCGATGACAATCCCAAGTACGATCCCCAATAATACTTGGACGGTCAAATTTTTAAAATTAATTTTCATTTCCTCATACACCCCTTTGTTTAGTATATCTGTTAACGCTTTCATCCCACCCATTCACATAATAAATGAAAATTCAGATAATAGTAAGGTTTTGGTCATATTGGTCTTATTGTTCCTTTTGTTATAGAAGATACTTAATTAACTCTCATAAAAATCGAACAAAATTGCCATCTATGAATTTACTATTTCAATAAAATAGGCCATGATAATAATATAAAGTGAAATTTAATTTCATTTATTATAAGGGGGAGCAGGGGATGTTTCCGTTAAAAGTACTATTGATTGAAGATGATCCGATGGTTCGAGAGGTGCACCGCCAATTCATTGATAGGATTGAAGGGTTTTCGATTATCGGAATCGCCTCCAATGGGATGGAAGGATTAAGATTGGTGAAAGAACTCAGTCCTGATCTAGCTATTATCGATATTTATATGCCTTATATGGGTGGATTGGAAATGCTCAGCGAACTTCGTTCAGAGGCCTATTCTGTGGATGTGATAGCGATAACAGCCGCGAGCGATATAGAAACGATCGCCCGTGTTCGACAACAAGGGGCTGTTGATTACATCATAAAACCGTTTACCTTTGATCGAATTAAAAAGTCACTTGATAATTATAAAAACTATCGAGTGAAATTAGGAGAAAAGAAAGCTCTTTTACAGGAGGAGCTCGATCAAATTTTATTTATTGATAGCAAAGAAGAAAGTGAAAGAGAGAGTTTACCAAAGGGATTAAATATGAATACGTTAATAAAAATTACCGATTTCATTTCGCAGGAAAAAGAACCTATTTCTGCTGAAGAAGTAGCGGAAAGCATCGGAATGGCTCGGGTAACGGCTCGAAGATACCTTGATTACTTAGAAAAAGAAGGAAAAGTCAAGATTCATATCCATTACGGCGGCGTCGGAAGACCAATCAACCGTTACGGTGTTTAACACAAATACCTTGAAAAGATTGCCTGTAAGAAAGGAGGGAATCATGTTGGGGTGGAAAATAAGGTTGGGCAAACCAAGACTTCGTTTACAATCGACGATTACCCTGCTGGTTTGTATCGTGGTCGTGATGGCATTGTTGGTAACCGAGATATTAATCACCAACAGAATTTCACAAGAAACAGAAAAAAGCCAAGCCGAGAAAGCAACAAATATTGCGAGAATTGTTGCAAGGTCTCCGATTGTCATGAATGGGCTTAAAAATAAAACAGCAGAGAAGGATATCCAAACATTTGCGAATGATATTAAACAATCAACGCATGTTGAATTTATCGTCGTGATGGACATGTATGGAACAAGAAAATCACATCCTAACCGCAACCTATTAGGTCTGCATTTTGTCGGTGGAGATGAAGGACCTGTTTTAAAAGGGAAAGAGCATATTTCAATTGCCAAAGGGACATTGGGATTGTCTTTACGCTCGTTTGTTCCTGTTTATGATCAAGAAAATAAACAAATAGGAGCAGTCGCGGTTGGGATTTCTTTAGAAAAAGTTAATCAGGCGATCGAACAAAGCAGGAAAATTATTTTGATCGGCGTGGGAGTGGGAATTCTAGTTGGGATTCTAGGAGCCCTTTTTCTAGCTAGAAAAATCAAAGCGATTCTTTTTGGACTTGAGCCGAGTGAGATGGCAAAATTGCTTGAGGAACGTAGTGCGATGCTTCAATCCACAAAGGAAGGAATTTTGGCAGTTGACGAGGATGCGTTTACCACTCTCGTAAATAATGAGGGGATCCGACTTCTTCAAAAAGCTGGCATTCATGGGTCCTTTTTAGGAAGAAAAGTGGATGACTACATGCCAAATTCAATGCTATCTTCTGTTCTAGAAACGGGGGAATCTCAATTAGACCAAGAACAAGAAATCAATCATATTACCATTTTAACCAATCGGGTTCCGGTTGTTGTCAAAGGAAAGATTGTCGGTGCGATTGCTACCTTCCGAGAAAAAACCGAAATCAAGCAATTAGCTGAACAATTAACCGGTGCAAAGCTATATGCGGAAGCACTGAGAACCCAGTCACATGAATTCATGAATAAACTGCATGTAATATCAGGTTTAATTCATATGAAAGACTATCAAATGGTCTCGTCATATATTACCAAAATTGTCGATCACCAACAAACTGAAGTAGAATTTGTTGTCAGTCGTTTTAAAGATCCTGTTTTAGCAGGTTTTATTTTAGGAAAACTTAGCTTCGCTAGGGAAAATGGCTGTGAATTAATCATTGATGGGGAAGGAAGTCTACCTGAACCACAGCAGCAGGAATTAACCCATGAAGTGGTAACGATTCTTGGGAATTTAATCGATAATGCTTTAGATGCTGTTGCGGACCGTCCACATAAAAAAGTTACCTTAAGGTTTGACTTTTACGATGAAGTCCTAGCGTTGGAGGTCCATGATACCGGACAAGGAATCGATGAGGATGTAAGACATCACTTATTTATCAAAGGATATTCTACCAAGGGTGAAAATCGCGGAATCGGTTTATCATTGGTGCAGAGAAGCTTGGAAAAATTAAATGGACAGATAGAAATTCATTGCCAAAAAGGAAAAGGGACAACATTTATTGTTACTTTTCCTTATAAAAGCAAACAATAATAATGTTATGTTAACTGACACTTTTTCCTTTACATTCTAGTACCATAGGAATATTATGTAGTTAGTTAAATAAAGTATTAGATCTACTAGGGGTGCCCTGTAAACAGGCTGAGAGAAAATGGAGAAATTTTCAACCCTTCGGACCTGATCTGGGTAATACCAGCGTAGGAAAGTAGCCAAGTGAATGTTAATTATTTCTTTGACTAACTAACCAGGTCCATTATTGGATCTGTTTTTTTTATTTTAAAGGCTTTGTTAAATGTCATTTTTGATTTTAAAGCCTGCGTTGATTGGAGCGGAAGGCGAAGCGCCTGGAGCGGAAATCAACAGCCAAGTTTAACAGAGCCATTTTAAAAAAAGAAATGGGGAAATTAAGATGGAAAAAAATAGTTTGTATGAAACGTTGGAAGAAGTTAGAAAGGTTAACCCGCTGGTACATAATATTACCAATGTGGTTGTTACGAATTTTACGGCAAATGGGCTTCTTGCCCTTGGTGCCTCACCGGTTATGGCATATGCAGCTGAGGAAGTAGCAGATATGGCTAAGATTGCAAGTTCATTAGTATTAAACATTGGAACATTAAACCCACAGACAGTAGAATCGATGATCATTGCCGGAAAAGCGGCCAATGAATCCGGTGTTCCCGTCATATTTGACCCGGTTGGTGCAGGGGCTACCCGATATCGAACGGAAACTGCACAAAGAATTATGAGCGAGGTAAAAGTTTCTGTGATTAGAGGAAACGCAGCCGAAATTGCCAATGTGGTTGGTGAAGAATGGGAAATTAAGGGTGTTGATGCTGGGGATGCAAAAGGAAATATCATTGAACTAGCTATTGCTTCAGCACAAAAATTGAATTGTCTTGCCGTCATCACTGGAAAAGAGGATGTCGTTTCGGATGGGAAAACAACCTATGTCGTGTCAAATGGACATCCAATTTTAACGAAGGTGACAGGCACTGGCTGTTTATTAACCTCTGTGATTGGAGCGTTTGCAGGAGTGGAAAAGGACCTGCTTCAGGCTTCGGTGGCTGCTTTAACGTACTATGGTATCGCGGCAGAAAAGGCAGCGGCAAAAACTGTAGAAATGGGACCTGGAAGTTTCCAAATCGAATTCTTAAACCAATTAACTTTAGTTTCTTCCGAAGATATCATTTCACATGCTTCTGTTAAAAAATTCAATCGATAACTGGGGGTAATTTAAATGAAAAAAGCATTAACAATCGCTGGTTCTGATAGCGGCGGAGGAGCAGGAATTCAAGCGGATTTAAAGACATTTCAGGAATTAGAGGTTTTCGGGATGTCGGCATTAACTGCAGTAACGGCCCAAAATACTTTAGGAGTCCATGCTGTCTATCCAATGACAGCTGAGGCAGTCGTAAAACAGATCCAAGCGATCGGCGAAGATATCGGTACGGATGCGGTGAAAACAGGAATGCTTTTTAATGCTGAAATCATCGAGGCAGTCGCAGCACAGCTCAGAAATTATCAATGGCAAAATGTTGTTGTCGATCCTGTCATGATTGCAAAGGGTGGCGCTTCTTTGTTGCAAATGGAAGCCATTTCTGCCATGAAAAAATACTTATTGCCGCTAGCAACGGTAATCACCCCGAATATTCCAGAAGCGGAAGTACTAACGGGCATGTCGATTCTGACAGTGGAAGATAAACTGGAGTCTGCTAAAAGACTACTTGCGTTAGGCGTAAAAAATGTCGTGATTAAGGGCGGCCATGATGAAAATGAGTCTGAATCCACTGATTTATTATTTGATGGAAAGGAATTTTACTACTTTACCAGCAAGAGAATTCAGACAAAGAACACACATGGAACAGGTTGTACTTTTTCCGCAGTAATTACTGCTGAACTAGCAAAAGGGGAAACTCTTTATGAAGCAGTATGTAAAGCAAAGGATTTTATTCAGGCCGCAATTGAGAACCATTTGGAGATAGGGCAAGGACATGGTCCAACAAACCATTGGGCATATCGAAAAAGAAAAATTGCAAAGGAACTGGCTGAATTATGAAAAACTTACGAGCGGCTTTAAGTGTTTATTTTATCATGGGCAGCACCAACTGTTTAAAGGATCCAGCCGAAGTATTAAAAGAGGCAATTGCCGGTGGGATTACACTTTTTCAATATCGAGAAAAGGGTGACGGCGCGTTAACTGGAGCTGATAAATATGCACTTGCGAAAGAACTTCAAGCAATTTGCAGAGCACATCATATCCCTTTCATTGTTAATGACGATATCGAGTTGGCTGTGGCAATTGATGCGGACGGTGTACATATCGGACAAGAGGATGAATCGGTGTACGCAGTTCGGGAAAAGATTGGCGATAAGAGAGTCCTTGGGGTTTCCGTCCATTCAGCGGAAGAAGCCATGACTGCAATAAGCGGTGGAGCTGACTATTTTGGCATGGGCCCTGTTTTTCCGACAAAAACAAAGGCGGATGCTAAACCATCACGGGGAACAATACTGATCGAAAAATTTCGAAAAGATGGCATTGATATTCCGATTGTTGGAATCGGAGGGATCACGATCGAAAATGCTCAATCGGTAGTGGAAGCTGGGGCAGATGGGGTTTCCGTTATTACCGCCATAAGCCATGCAGAATCACCAATGGAAGCAGCCAGGGCGTTAAGAAATAGTGTCGGTATTAAAGGAGAAGTATTCTAGTGAACAAAACACATAAACTGACGTTAACTGCGATGATGATAGCGATCGGTACCATTTCAAGCAATCTGTTCTATATACCGATTGGATTTACAAAGGTCTTCCCGGTTCAGCACTTTTTGAACGTTTTATCAGCCGTTCTTTTAGGACCTTATTATGCTGTAGCTCA
Organism: Bacillus sp. ISL-77; assembly: GCF_018613105.1. NCBI lineage: Bacteria > Bacillati > Bacillota > Bacilli > Caryophanales > Bacillaceae > Bacillus > Bacillus sp. ISL-77. The sequence continues at coordinate 102,784 of NZ_JAGGQY010000051.1, read as the reverse complement.
AGCCTTTTGTGTATCCCTGTTAAGAAACCTGATGGGAACTGGTTCGATTTTTGCCTTTCCTGGAAGTATGGTTGGAGCTTTACTGGCCTCGCTTTTATTTTTGAAAACTAGAAAGATCTATCTTGCTTTTATCGGAGAAGTAATTGGAACGGGTATCATTGGGGCACTGCTTTCTTACCCAATCGCTACTCTTTTTCTCGGTCAAAAGGCAACATTATTTGGGTTTATTCCATTATTTATATTTAGCTCGTTTGCTGGAGCGCTGATTGGATTTATTATTTTAACCGTATTTTTAAGAAAGAAAGTTTTGATTGTTAGTGAAAATGATACCACTATCAGGAACTAATCATCGATAGTAAGGGAGTGAACAAATGAAAGAGGATCTGCTTGAAAAAATCGCACAAGAAGTAGAAGCGAGAGAAGCGGAATTAATCGAATTGTTGACCACGCTTATCGCGTTTCCAACCGTTAGTCCTCCTGCACGGAATACAAATGATGTCCAGGAATTTATAAGAGGGTATTTAGAAAACATGGGATTTTCCACAGATAAGTGGGATGTCTATCCCGGAGATCCGAATGTGGTTGGCAATTTACCTGGTGAATCTTCTGAGCAATATAATAGTTTGATTGTAAATGGTCATGTGGATGTCGCGGAAGTTGGGGATAATACAGAATGGGATTATTCTCCGTTTTCTGCCTATCGCAAAGATTCCTACATATATGGACGTGGTGTGGCCGATATGAAAGGTGGAATTGCGGCATCACTAATCGCAATTAAACTTTTAAAAGATCTGGGTATCCCGCTAAAAGGTGATCTCCAATTTCAATCTGTTATCGGTGAAGAAGTTGGAGAGGCTGGGACGCTGGCGTGCACTGAGAGGGGTTATACCGCTGACTATGCAGTAGTGGTTGATACAAGTGATTTACATATTCAAGGACAAGGCGGAGTCATAACTGGATGGATTACCATTCAAAGTAAAGAAACTTTTCATGATGGAATCCGTAGGATGATGATTCATGCAGGTGGCGGTGTTAAAGGGGCCAGTGCGATCGAGAAAATGATGAAGATTATTTCGGGACTACAAGACTTAGAACGCCACTGGGCAGTTACGAAAAGTTATCAGGGCTTTCCTCCCGGCACAAATACGATTAATCCTGCCGTAATTGAAGGTGGCAGGCATGCAGCATTTGTGGCCGATCGCTGTGCTCTATGGGTTACGGTTCATTTTTACCCGAATGAAGACTATGAAGAGGTAATTAAAGAAATAGAACAACATATTGGTGCAGTTGCAGCGGCAGATCCGTGGCTTCGCGAGAATCCGCCACAGTTTGTTTGGGGCGGAAAATCAATGATTGTTGACCGTGGTGAAATTTTTCCTTCGTTAGAAATTGATTCTGATCATCCTGGAACGAAGGTTTTAGCTAATTCCTATGAAAAATTGTTAACAGACAAGCCGACGGTGGGCATGTCAACCACCGTTACAGATGCAGGCTGGCTGGGTCGAGCTGGTATTCCAACGGTCATCTTTGGACCTGGTAAATTGGAAGATGCCCATGCAGTCAATGAGAAAGTTGAAATTCGCCAATTATTAGATTTTACAAAAGTATTAGCTGTATTTATCGCGGAATGGTGCAACACGAGGAAGGAAGAGTATGGAAATGAAATTCACCGAAAGACTTTATCAATCAGTAAATGATGTATGGCAGAAAACCCATCAGCATCCATTTGTAGTCGGAATAGGTACAGGGGATCTGCCTGTTGAATCCTTTATCCGCTACATGAAACAGGACTATGTGTTTTTAATTGACTACTCTAAGCTGTTTGCTAAAGGGGCTGTTAAGGCAAAGGATATTGAAACCATGGCCGCATTTGCGAAGCTTTTGCATGAGACATTGCACGGAGAAATGGATCTGCACAGACAGTATGCTGAGAGGTTTGGAATTACCCATCAACAGCTGGAGGAAACAAAACCAACGCCGGTTAACTTAGCTTATACTCGGTATATGCTAAATGTCGCTCAAACAGGTTCGCTCGAGGAATTAATTGCTGCTCTCTTGCCGTGTATGTGGAGCTACTGGGAGATTAGCAAGATGCTAGCAGATACCTATCCGAATGCTAGTGATCACCATCTTTATGGAGAATGGGTGAAAATGTACTCTTCTAATGAATTTGGTTCATTAGCAACTTGGTTGATCGATTTATTGGATAGATTGGCGGAAGGGAAACCGGAACGGGAGTTAGCGATCTTAGAAGAACATTTCCTGACAACATCTCGATTTGAATATATGTTCTGGGATATGGTCTATCAGGGAGGCGAGTGGCCTGTCTAGCTCAACCATGTTATCTATCAAAGACCTATCCTACTCTTTTCAAAGTGAAGGAAACTCCAATCCTATTTTCGATCAAATTTCACTAGACGTTAAGCCAGGAGAGTTTGTCTCAGTGATTGGCGCAAGTGGATCTGGAAAGAGCACTCTTTTTAAATTGATTTCTGGTTTACTTGAACCTGACCAAGGAGATATTCTGGTCAATGGTCTAAAGACTGGAAAGAGATTAGGGAGTATCGGTTACATGCCGCAAAAGGATCTGCTTTTACCATGGAGAACCGTTTTAGAAAACGTGTTACTACCTTTAGAAGTGATAAAGGAACCAAAGCAAGCGAGAATTCCTGAAATACGAGAGTGGTTATCGCGGTTTGGTTTGGCAGAATATGAAAAAGCTTATCCGAATGAACTTTCGGGAGGTATGAAGCAGCGCGTAGCCTTTTTACGAACCCTTATGACAGGAAAAGATCTTTTATTATTGGATGAGCCCTTTGGCGCACTCGATTCCCTGACAAAACGGAACATGCATAGCTGGTTATTAGGACTGTGGGGGGAATTACAAAAGACGGTATTGTTCATTACCCATGATCTTGAAGAAGCGGTTTTGTTGAGCGATAGAATCTATTTGCTCCAAGACACCGGAATCAAAGAAATGAAGGTCAACCTGGTGAGACCAAGAAGCTCACAGCTAATCTATCAATCAGAGTTTATTACGATGAGAAAAGAACTGGAGTGGCTGATTCACAATGAAAGCTAGTTTGAAAAAATGGACGGAACAGTACGGTTTGTTTTTGATAGTGGTGATCCTCCTTGTCAGCATATGGGAATGGGTAGTTAAGCAAGGCATGATTCCTTCCTTTATTTTGCCAGCGCCTTCGGCTATTTGGGGGTCATTACAAGAAAACCGACAGCTTTTGTTTGAAGTGCATATGCCGGCTACCGTAAAGGAAGTTCTGATCGGTTTTGTGCTCTCCGTAATCGGTGGATTATCGCTGGGAGTTGCTATGCATTTTTCTCGTTCCATTGAAAAGGTATTATATCCATTTCTTGTTATCTCACAAACGGTGCCGTTAATTGCAATTTCACCGATTTTTATTATGTGGTTTGGCTATTCGATTTGGAGCAAAATTGCCGTGACTATTTTAACCGCCTTCTTTCCCATCGTCGTAAGTACCTATGATGGATTGAAATCTGGTGGAAGTGAATACCGGGAATTACTGTTAACAATGGGCGCCAATCGCTGGACAATTTTTAAAAAAATCCAGATTCCTATGGCATTACCAGCCATTTTTTCAGGATTGAAGTTGTCAGTTGTTTATTGTGTTGTCGGAGCGACTGTTGGTGAATGGCTGGGTGCTAGTGAAGGCCTAGGGTACTTCAGTCGACGAATGTCTGGTAACTTACAGGCAGACTCCGTGTTTGCTGCAATATTTTTATTATCGCTTTTAGGGATTGTGTTGTTTTTATTCATAGGTTTATTGGAAAAACAGTTATTGAAAAATAAAATTCGCAGCTAGAGAGGAAGAAATCTAAATGAAGAAAAGTTTTTTGATCATGGTAAGTCTTTTGTTACTGCTATTAAGTGCTTGTGGTAAAAATAATGAAAAGGAATCAGATAAAACCACGGGGGCTGCCGATAAACTACAAAAAGTTAGCTTAATGTTAGATTGGTATCCAAATGCGGTGCACTCCTTTCTTTTTGTAGCCGAAGAAAAGGGCTATTTTAAAGAACAAGGCTTAGATGTGGATATCCAAATGCCTGCAGATACCAATGATCCGCTTAAACTGGTTGCGGCCAACCAAATTGACATGGCGCTTAGCTATCAACCACAGGTACTTGTGGCACGCAGTGAAGGTATTCCTGTTCAATCCATTGGAGCAATTGTCCGTCATCCATTAAATCAATTAATGGTGCCAGCAGATGGTTCGATAAAATCACCCAAAGATTTAGCTGGGAAAACGATTGGCTATCCATCGATTCCATTAGATGAAGCGATCGTTCAAACGATGGTGAAAGCTGATGGCGGAGACGCCGGAAAGATAAAAATGGTCGATGTGGGCTGGGATCTCATTCCTGCAATGGCAACGAAAAAAACTGATGCGCTGATCGGCGGCTATATTAACCATGAGAAGTTATTGCTGGAAAAAGAAGGTCACCCGATGAGAGCATTAAATCCTGCGGACTATGGGGTTCCAGATTATTATGAATTAGTTATGGTCGCTAGCCAAAAGGGATTAAAAGAAAAACCAGAAGTCTATAAAAAGTTTATGGCTGCGATTACGGAAGGTCAAAAATACGTTCAGGAACATCCAGAAGATGGTCTTTCGATCTTAATGAACCATGAAGATAAAACATCACCACTTGAGAAGGATGTCGAAACAAAAAGCCTAGAAATCCTTCTCCCACTAATGGATGCAAAAGAAAAACCATTCGGCTACCAAGAACCAGAAACCTGGAAAAACACAGCCCAATGGCTAAAAGACAACAAAGTCATAAAAGACACCGTAAAAGCCGAGGATGCATTTATTAACTATTAAAGTAAATTGGTGTTAGTGTCAGTGCCAGTAATTTGGTGTCAGGCACCACAAAAAGACAAAACGAGCAAAATGTCCACCCTGGGTGGACATTTTTTTGTTGTTCCATTTATCCGGTTGTTGCTGAATACCTCATTGAAGTTTGCTAATATATAGTTAAAATCTATTATTGAGGTAGTTATATGAAAATCTTTGTGACAATGAAAAGTCTGGCTAAGAGGAAGGCTTATCTTACGAAAAAGGAGATTCATTTAGATAGTTCTCCGCCGACACTTAGAGTGCTGTTGACAGAATTAGTGTCAATCCAAGTCCAGGTGTTCAATGCAACCGAAACAGAAACCAACTTGGTAAGTTTCCTAACAAACGAGGAAATCGAACAGGAAGTCCATGCCGGAAAAGTAGGGTTTGGGACTAAATATAGTGACCAAAAAGCAATCTGCAAACGGCAGTCAGAGTTGCTATCCAAGCATTTGAAGATGGTTTATACCAAGTATTTATAAATGAAAAAGAGTCGCTCGAATTAGATGAGTCATTGGGTTTACAAGAGGATGATCAACTTTCTTTTATAAAGCTGACAATGTTAGCAGGACGTATGTGGTAAGGGGGGAAACGGTATGAGAGCAAAAAATAAGGACCTATATTATGAGAGTTTAGAAGCGAAGGCAAACAAAGAAATTTCTGGAACAGAGCAGAAATTGGCGCTGCTTCTAATAAAATTAATGGACGCGACCTACATCGTACGGGACACAAATCTTCAAGAAATTAGAAACATCCTATTCACACAAAAAAGCCCCCGTGACCCCCTCATTTTCCAACCGCTAGTGGAAATTGTGCACACCTTAATCGGAGCAGAATACGGGGCTCTTTTTCAATATATCATCGACCATAAGTGTGAATATCCATACAGTGAAGGATATTCGCGCCGACCGTTTCGGACAAGAAACCTCGAGTATCACTACCATGGAATGATCGAGAGCCTCCTTTATTTGTTTGACTTGGATTTTGAAGAGTTTTCGATTATTGATTATCTATCCAGCCGTGAGGGTTCGTCGATATACAATCCACTGATCAGTGATGTGATTGCCTATGAAATCGACCAAAACAATGAGCGGGTAATCCAAGCCTTAACTGAAGTGATTTTCGGAGAAAATAACACGGCACTACTAACATATGAAATGATCAAGGGCGTTTTTAAAAGCCATAGCCAGGAAGGATATAAAATGCTCGGTGATTTGTTACTTGCCGCCAGACTGTAAGAGGGCCTGCGCCAAAGCATTGTCGAAAATATGGATGAAGGTACATTAGAAGCAACTAAATACATGCTTAAAGTCATCCTTGACAACGAACTTATTCGTTACAGTTCCGTCGTGAGAGCGCTTGACCTTTGGACAGGCTTGGACCTGCAAGCCTCGGATAAAAGAGTGACTAAACGATCGATTCAATACGCGTCAGATTCTCTATCAAATCGAAAGCTGCGTGAAGAGGGAGTTAGAAGCGAGAATCTGAATACACTTTGCATTAGTCTTTGGGCAACAGCAGTGAATGAAGAAGACGATATAAAAGAACCGATCCAATTCCTGATGGAAAACGGCGAAACCTATCAAAAGGTGATGGCCCAATACTTTTTAACACAAAGCCAAAATGCGGGTATGAGATTTGAGTTAGCGCACCCGTTTTTATTTGAAAAGAATGTAGAGCTGCAATATTATCTTCTCAAAAACTATGTCTATGACTACGATATCCATTGGTCATACGATTCTGAAAAAAGTGAAAGCACGCTGACAGTCAACCAGGTACCATTGTTAGAAAACAAGAAGGAACGATCTCGACATTTTGAGTTGTTTAAAAACATGTTCTTACACATGCCCAAAAGAGAGGTTTCAATCGAATCAAAAGCCATTCAAGGACTAACCCTATTTTTCTCAAGGAACGAAATTGCGAGAAAAATGATGTTCTTAACTGCCTACGACTTGGATAAGGATTGGCTAAGACAATTAATTGAATCGAAGGACAAGGTAAGTGCTGAATTAAGAGAAGATCTTCTTTCATTTTTTATCAAGGATTACTCGGATAAAACACAACGCGATTTCCTTTTTGAAAGTCTTGCTGATAAAAGTGTGAAAAATCGAGAAATCGCCCTTGCGCATATCAAATCAATTGAGTTGATGCCTGAGGAGATTGAAAAGATTGAAGCGATTTTAAAATTAAAAACTGGAGCCCTCCGACAAGGAGCCATTCAGATTTTACTAGGACTCCCGAAGGATCAACTAGAAACCGCGCTTGACCGTTTATTATCAAGTAAAGCAGAGTTGCAACGAGTGGGTGCGCTTGAAATCTTATCAGAAATCAATGATCAAGAGGAGCGTGTAAGACTAGTTAAAGCGTTTAAAAATACAATCCTTCAAATGGAAGCTGGCTCAAAAGAACAAATATTACTTGATAAGTTGTTTCAAACCGAGGAATACAACCTGGTTAATGGGTTTGGATTATATGACCCGAATCATCGAGTAAACCTCGAATTCAACCATCCTGAACTAATGTTAAAGAACCTTTTGCAGCCAACAATAGATTCTAGTAAACAATTTCTTCAAGGTTTAGCCGCATTAGTTCATGAACATCGTCAGGTAGAATATGAGGTCGAGTGGTATGATGGCTCAAAGGATACGCTCCATATTGGCGAGGAATTAAGGTGCTCTTATCAAGAGGATGAAAAACAGAAAATCGATCATCTTCCATTAGCTGAAGTTTGGAAGGAGTATTTTAATACCCATGTGGTACCAGCATCAGAGCTCATTCAGACTGCCTTTTATCTCCACTCGGACAGAATCATTAGCTATTACCATAATAGGCTGGATGTTTGGGAGGTTATGGATAATCCAAAGGTAGAGGGCTGGAGAAAAACATTTTTAGAAGAAATTTATCCAATCGAAAACATCGAAGAAATGAATCGCTTTCTTGATGATTTGAATTATCGTTCCCAAGTAGAAAATCTTTTCGATGCTTATTTTACGAGTCAAGATTCAAAAGAGCTTTTCGACAACATCAGTGCTGTTTTAAATTTTCTTGTTCATTCGATCCCTGAAGATAAACTCAAAACCGAATATAAGCTGCTTGATTTTCTTACCGATCCATGGCTGGAATGGGCTGAACACTTTGCCGATATTACTAGTGAATCCTTTGATGTGTATTTCAAGCTTCAGTATCAGTTATATACGATAGCTAATTTTGAAAGTTTTCTTCCGTCAATGGAAGATTTAGCAAAAGGTTATGCACGAAAAATGATTGATGAACAGGTCATTTTTCATGAGCTTTTGGGTCGAGATGATACAAGTAGAGACTATGTATCAGAATTAACCAATCCCAAAGATCATTTTTTAAAAAATTATCCTGATATGATTCCTATTAAAGATCAGGTGGTTCAAAGAATATTAGAAATTGAACTAAAAAGAGGGGATCTCCAAACAGATATAACTACCGTGGCTATGGGAATTGAACGCCATGAAGGCATAGAATCCTTTGTGCAAATCCTATTAGGCCTTGATAAAGAATCGTTCGTGCGCGGCTATATTTATGGTAATGGCAGCGATCTCACTAAAAAAGAAGTTTTCTCCTACTTATTAAAAACAAGTTACCCAAAAGATGGGGACAGCGACACACAACTGAAGCAATTTATAAAGGGAAAGACATTGTCAGAAAAAAGATTATTAGAGGCAGCAATGTATGCCCCGCAATGGCTTGACATTGTTTCGAGGCATTTAAATTGGAATGGTTTGAGGAGTGCCGCCTGGTATTTCCATGCCCATATCAATGAGACATTTTCCGAGGAAAAAGAAACCATTGTTGCGCATTATTCGCCCATCTCACCACAGGATTTTCAAGATGGTGCTTTTGACATTAGGTGGTTTAAAGAGTCTTACGAACAGTTGGGTGAGGAACGGTTTCAAATTCTCTATCAATGTGCTAAATACATTTCGGCAGGTGCGAATCATCGCAGATCACAGCTGTTTGCGGATGCGGTCTTGGGGAAATTAGCGCTTGAAAATACTAAAAACCTAGTTCAGGAAAAAAGAACAAAGGATCAAGTATTATGTTACAGTTTGATTCCAGTGAAAAATGAACAAGATGTTCTCAATCGATACGTATTCTTACAAAGATTTTTACAGGAAAGTAAGAAGTTTGGGGCACAGCGCCGTGCCAGTGAATCGAAAACAGTCTCGATTGCCCTTGATAACCTCGCCAGAAATGCAGGTTATAAGGATGTAACTAGGTTAAAGTGGGCGATGGAAGCGAAAAAAATGGAAGAGATTACGCCATTTCTTGAGCCAAAAGTGATGGATGATCTGACTGTACAGCTCGTGATTGATGCCAATGGGCGAGGAGATATCAAAGCAGTAAAAGGGGATAAAACACTTAAAACGCTCCCAGCCAAGTACAATAAACATGATTATATTGTTGTCTTAAAAGAGTTTAAATCAGATTTAAAGGAGCAATACAAACGAGCAAAAGAAGAATTGGAACGCTCGATGGAGCTTGGAAGTAGTTTTCTTTTAAGTGAACTTTATAATATGATGAAAAATCCGGTGTTAACGCCACTGATGTCATCATTGGTATTAAAAGTGGGGAACTATTTAGGCTTTTTTGAAGACGATTCTCTAAATGGTGTTGGGACGGTTGACAAGTATTCCATTCAGGCCACTGATGAAATTTTCATCGCTCACCCAGTCGATCTCTTTGAGAGTGGGCAATGGAGTGAATTCCAACGGGCTTTATTCGCTAGGAAGGTGAAACAGCCGTTTAAGCAGGTGTTTCGAGAACTATATTTACCAAATCAGGATGAACTTGCAGCGGGAACGGGAACACGAAGATACGCGGGTCACCAAATCCAGCCGCAAAAAACAGTTGCCTTATTAAAAAGTCGATTGTGGACGACGAGCTATGAAGCGGGACTTCAAAAAGTCTACTACAAGGAAAATATTATCGTGCAACTAAATGCTTTAGCAGATTGGTTCTCTCCATCGGATGTTGAGTGTCCAACCTTGGAAACAATTGAATTTTTCGACCGTCTAACCTATCAACCTCTAGAAATTAAAAATATTCCAAAGGTGATTTTCTCAGAAACGATGCGAGACATAGATTTGGTTGTCAGTATCGCCCATGTGGGCGGGGTGGACCCAGAAGCGAGCCTAACGACGATTGATATGAGAAAAGTAATAGTCGCGGAATCAGTTCGATTAATGAGATTGGAAAATGTAAGAATCCAGGGCAATTTTGCGCTGATTAACGGAAGTCTTGGGGATTATAGTGTTCACCTTGGAAGTGCCAATGTGTATAAACAGGCCACAGGTGCCATTTATATTGTTCCCGTCCATTCGCAGCAGCGTGGTCGAATCTTCCTGCCATTCATGGACGAGGACCCAAAAACAGCCGAAATTGTTTCAAAAGTCCTTTTGCTCGCGGAAGATAAGAAAATCAAAGATCCGTTTATTTTGGAACAAATAAAAAACTAGCAAAATTTCGTTCATACAAAAGACCGCTATTTCGATGGTAGCGGTCTTTAAATTTTATAAAAATGTACGATAAACGGGTCTCGTGATAAGATTCATGAAATATGCAGAGATCCGCGGATTTGGCTTTCTTTTTTTATTTAGGAAGGTAATGATGGTGTCTGCCTTTTTGATCCCTACTCCATGTCCATAGAATTGGTCATCGGACATAAAAATCACATTTTCAGCGCGCCAATGTGACTCCTTCGGGTTGACATCTGGATTATTGAAATGCAAGATGTCACCAGGTATGAAATCATACCCATATTTTTGAGTTAGCTTTAGATCGTTATCAAATTGCCAATCCATTAAGTAAAGCCCGTTAAAGAGTAGATCAAACCTTGTGCTTCCAATCGAATAAAGGGTAGCAAGATATAAGACAATCGCAATTCCTGTTGAACAATCAAAGGCATAAAGGGATCCATTTTTTAAAACGTCTAGAATGGCGACGCTAGGTCTTATATTTGGTTTGAGAAGAAAACCACCATTGCCTAAACGATCCCAATACTTTTTGCTGCAAAAGGCATACGAAAAGGTTGTAAACTGTACCTTACTTTTATTAAGCTCTCGGGCAGCTTGCAGCGTCTTTGTTCGGAACAGCAGCTCAAATTGGAATTGACTTAAAGTTTGATACTGATAAATATCCTTGTATTTCTCCATTTTAGTAACGATGTCTTTCTGTTCTTTCGTTGTAAGGGTATGACTAAGATCATCCACGTGAATCGTTTGCTGATTTATTTTAATCATTTTCCTACCTTCTTCCCTAATCCACTCCTTCTAAAAAAATATGAAACTTTTAAACTAATAGTTCCAATTATCTGCTAGTTTTTTATTTTTCATAAATCTAACGTACATTAAGAAGAAGACGATTGCGCTGATAAATCTTAGGATGGATATGATGTTCATTGATTTTTGTATGCCTGTTACTTCGAGAAGCCAAATGCCGATTTGCGGCGCGATAAATGCAACAAAGGATAATAGGACATTATAGGTTGTGATGCAATACGTTCTTTTGTCCTTTGGAGATTGCTCCAACAACAGGTTGAACAATAGCAGCATGGTACCTGAAAGAAAGAACCCTGAAGTCATCGAGACAAAGGTTAAATAGATTAGATTAGTGGACAAAACGGTCAAAAACGGTGCAGTTGCCATTCCTGCAGCAACCCAAACGAGCATTAAGGTATTGGATTTTTGTTCAGCCCATCTTTTCCATAATGGAAAGGAAAATATCTGCACTAATTGATTAGCTACTGAAAATATACTAATCCAAAGAATCGTTGCATGAGCATATTTCACATTATAAATATTAAATAATCCCCATGTCATTTGCCATGAGAAATTAAAACATAAGGCAGTGATTAGAAACCACTTGTATCCGTTATCCTTAAAAATCGACCAATCCATAGATGAATTCTTTTGCTCCTGCTCCTTGTTCTTGTTCGTCTTCGGTTGGACCGTTTCCTTGTGCCTCATTAAGAAAAATACTTCTAATAACCCAAAAAGAAAGGCCATGAGAAATAAAAGCTGGTAGGCGACCGCATGGTTGGTTTGGTTTTTCATAACGATCCCAATGATCAAAGTAGTGATCATGCCTACAATGGTTAATAGTCGATTTCTGTCACTGAAAAACGCTCCTCTTCGGTCTTCCTTAATCATCCCACTAATAAGAGTTTGCCACCCGATATTTGATATAGTTCCGGGCACATTCATTAAAGCCACTATGATCAAAAACGCCCATGCTTGATAATCCGAACGAATAAAAAGGACTCCAGCTAAAAGAACAAATAAGATTCTTGCCCATAAAACGGACATGGCAACGGTCTTCTTTTGCTGCTCTAAACGATTCAACATGAAAGCGGCTGGAATTGTCATAATAAGTGCAACCAATGGAGGAAGCGAGCTGATCAATCCGACTTGATAGTTGCTTGCGCCGAGAATAGAAATAGCGAAAATAGGAAAAAAATTACTGGCAAGGTTCACAGCTATGGTAGACACCATTCCATGATAGATACTTACTTTTTCGTTGTATGTGCGCATGTTCATCCACCATCTTCATAAAAATTCTAAAGCTATTATACAACAAGAATACTGGATTTTTTCAAAATTATTTTAAAATAACGAACCAATGGATCATTTATGAAAGTGTTTTGTGATAGCCTTAGATTTTTTGTTTGGATTGTAGTATTTCTGCCTTTTAATGATAAAAAGACAATAGTATTTCTACAATATTTTTACAAAAGAAATAATAAATTCCTCAGATATATTTGCATTATCCGGGACCATCTGTTATAGTTAAGGAGAATTATTTTTGTTAGTCGGTAAGGATGAAAAAAGGGAATACTGCTTTTTGTCTAAAAGATCGAACTGAGCAAGGATAGTAATTTTATGTGTGCAAAGCACACAGCAGGAGGAAACACAAATGGAACAAGGTAAAGTAAAATGGTTTAATGCAGAAAAAGGTTTTGGATTCATCGAGCGCGAAGCTGGAGACGACGTATTCGTACATTTCTCAGCTATCCAAGGCGAAGGTTTCAAATCTTTAGACGAAGGTCAAGCAGTGACTTTTGAAGTTGAACAAGGTCAACGTGGACCACAAGCAACTAACGTTCGTAAAGCATAATCTAAACCACATAAATGTGAATGAAAAGGCTCTCTAGTAGAGCCTTTTTTTAATTTAAAACAATAAATAAGCAAATACATATAAATACCACTGGGAGAAGAGGAAAAGCTCTTTCCCTTTTTTATTGGCAGAAGTTGAAATATAATGAAATCACAAACATAGTGGAAGGAAGTGTTAGGATGATCATCCAGCGTCCTCAATTAGAGCAGTCCGAATTGACGAAGTATATTCCGCCCAAAGGTGAATATGAAACATTCCGTGATATGGACCATTACAAAGAGAAACTCAAGGAATGGGGTTTATCTTCAGCGAGAGAAGCGAAAAAAGAATTCTGGTACAAGGATCGAAACTATCAGCGCCAAGTAACTATTAAAGGGTATGAAACTTACGGGAGCGCATTGGATATTAATACGCTTGTGATTGAATTCCAAGACGGAAATCTCACTTGTATCCATCCAGCCTATTTAAAAGAAATGCAGCAATCGAGCTTTGGAAAAGAAAGCTTGTTAACTTTTGATGAAAAAGAAACGGTTGCACCTGAACTTGTGACTGTGGACGAAAGTGAACCAATAATTGCAGAGGCAATCACAGAACCAGCCGAAAAACCTGCCAAAAAAGAAGTAGCTAAGCCACCAAAAACAAAGGAATCGAAACCTAAAAAGGAGAAGGCTCCAAAACTCGAACTTCCAGTGGACAAGGTCCATTTTACTGCCAATGTAAAACAGTTCGCGCTCGTTTACAATCCGTTTAATGAGGAAAATGATGAAGTTGTTGTCTTAGAAAATGTTCAGATTGTCCACGAGGAAAATCCACTAGAAATCGGTCTAGCCTGGTGTAGCCACAGCAAGACACTCAAAAAGTTTGAATTGGCGATAGGGGATTCACTTGAATTCGATGGTAAAGTTGCTGCTAAGAAACTTGGAAAAGGAAAAGATGTGGACGAAGAATTCCTGGTAGCTGTACCGGTCTTGTATAAAATTAATAACCCTTCAAAAATAGTTAAGAAATAGGACGCTCTCACAGAGGTCCTATTTTTGTCAGACCAACATGTAAAAGGAAGAGGCACTTGTATGATCGCACTGATTATTGTTTTAGGCTTAGTTGGACTTACTTATTTATTCTTGAGTTATTATCCTCCATTTGGGAAAATGGCTTCGAAGGAGAGGCTTAGTAAATATGAGCAATCCGAAAACTTCTCTCATAAAAGGAAATTCGTCAACCGCGTTCCAACAATAATGGAAAATAGCTTTAAAGAAACGGTTTCAATATTAATTGATTTCATCAAAGGTAATCCCAATGGAAGACCTAAGAATGCAATCCCAATAGAAAAATTGAAAATTTTGGATCACCCAAATGATACACAACCAAAAATCACCTGGTTTGGTCACTCGGCTCTACTATTAGAATTGGATGAAAAAAGAATACTATTAGATCCGATGTTTGGCGGGGCACCTACACCATTTCCAATCTTCGGCATAAAGCGCTATAGCAAAGGCCTTCCATTTATCATAGAAGATCTTCCAACGATTGATATTGTCATCATCAGTCACGACCATTATGATCATTTGGATTATGGATCGATTAGAAAAATAAAGGAAAAGGTCAAACAATTTATTGTCCCGCTAGGTGTTGGAAGCCACTTAGAAAAATGGGGAGTAAATCCAGAAATCATAATAGAGCTAGATTGGTGGGATGAGCTTCATCATGAAGGACTTAAGATTGCTTCCACACCAGCAAGGCATTTTTCAGGCAGAAGCTTAACAGACCGCAATACGACATTATGGTGTTCATGGGTAATTAAGGGGGAGAATACTAAAATCTTTTTTAGTGGGGACAGCGGGTATGGGCCACATTTTAAAGAGATAGGTGCTAAATACGGTCCCTTTGATCTGACACTAATGGAATGCGGTCAATACGACAGACGTTGGGCGGCAATTCATATGACGCCAGAAGAAACCGTCCAAGCACATCTCGATGTGAAGGGGAAAATAATGATACCAATTCATTGGGGAGCCTTTACACTAGCCTTACATGACTGGACGGATCCAATTGAAAGAGTAACAAAAGCTGCCCAAAAAGAAAGACAACTTGGCATTTCAACACCCAGAATCGGTGAAACGGTTTATATTGATTCGGAAGATTACCCACGTAAAGTTTGGTGGAAATATAGTTACAAAAGCTAAAGATTGATGTCCGCTATTTAAGTGGAATCAATCTTTTTTTGTACGATCATTTATTACACTTAATTGATAAGAATCCTTTTTATTTAATACATTTTTGCTTCCAACAACTTTTCTCTATATTTTTGGAGATAAGACGAAATCCAAAGTAAAAAGGCGCAATACAAAGAAAATTTAGATTGTATCCGATTACATTGAATTTCACAAACTTGTTACAATCCTTTATACTTTGTTCTGTTAATAACGGACACGACTTTCATGAGAGTTGAAAGTCAAGTTATAAATCTGAAACGACTGTACAGTAAGAATCTGTACATTTAGTGAAACAAAGGGAGAGATGCAATTTTGGATTTAAATAAAATTAAATATGCGTGGTTTGGAAATACAAAGGGAGATATTTTAGCAGGTATTGTGGTAGCACTTGCATTAGTTCCAGAGGCTATTTCTTTTTCCATTATTGCTGGTGTTGACCCAATGGTCGGATTGTATGCTTCTTTTTGTATTGCGATGACAATCGCGTTTGTTGGTGGAAGGCCTGGGATGATTTCTGCTGCTACGGGTGCCACAGCCTTACTAATGGTGACATTGGTTAAAGACCACGGATTGCAATATTTACTTGCTGCAACGATTCTAACGGGTGTTTTACAAATCATTATGGGAGCTTTAAAGTTAGGGCGATTGATGAAATTTGTTCCCAGGTCCGTAATGACCGGGTTTGTTAATGCACTAGCGATCCTTATTTTTGCCGCTCAATTACCGCATTTCGTCGGGGAGTCATGGCAAATGTATGCCATGGTCGCACTTGCGCTCGCGATCATTTATATCTTACCTCGTTTTACGAAGGCTGTCCCTTCAGCGTTGGTTGCGATTATTGTAGTAACAACGATTGCTATTTTTACGGGCAGTGATGTTCGGACCGTAGGAGATATGGGAGAATTAACATCCAAATTACCTGTCTTTTTGATTCCGGACATTCCATTCACCTTTGACACACTACAGGTTATTTTTCCCTATTCATTATCCATCGCGATTGTAGGATTAGTTGAATCACTTCTTACGGCAACAATTGTCGACGATCTGACTGATACAGAGAGTGACAAGAACAGGGAAGCCGTTGGACAAGGTATTGCGAACATTGTTTCAGCATTCTTTGGAGGAATGGCTGGATGTGCAATGATTGGTCAGTCTGGTATTAATATCAAATCTGGCGGCAGGGGCAGATTATCCACTTTTGTCGCAGGTGCGTTTTTATTAATCTTGATTGTTTCGTTAAGAGGATTCCTCGTGCAAATTCCAACGGCCGCACTTGTTGGTGTGATGATTATGGTTTCGATTGGAACATTTGATTGGTCTTGCCTAATGTCATTCAAAAAGGTACCAATTACAGATACCATTGTGATGATTGTGACCGTTGTTACAGTAATACAGACTCATGACTTGTCTAAAGGGGTTTTAGCGGGAATCATCTTAAGTGCGATATTCTTTGCTTCAAAAATCTCACAAGTGAAAGTATCAAGTCTTTCAGCTAAAGGCTCAAATAAAAAAATATATCATGTTACTGGGCAACTTTTCTTTGCTTCAGTAACTGACTTTGTAAACAGTTTTGATTATAAAGAAAACGTTAGTGAAATTGACCTAGACCTATCCAATGCCCACCTTTGGGATGATTCTGCGATTGGTGCGATTGATAAAGTAGTCATCAAGTACCATCAAAATGGAGTTAAAGTAAACTTAATAGGATTAAACTCTGAAAGCAATAAACTGATTGAAAAACTTGCTGTTCACAACAAACCGGGTGGACTGGGAAAAGCAGTTGGCCACTAAATAAATGAACGCTGGATCATTGAATCCAGCGTTTTTTTTGCATATTATTTTTAGGGAAAAACTCCTCTAAAGACTGTTTTAAGGTGGAAATCATAGAGATAAGTGAAACTCGAGAAGACACCCAAACTACACACGAAAACTGCTGCACAGATTCAGGAGAAAAGAAATCATCTAGCTGTTTAGGTAAACTCTTCCAAGGTTCAATAATTTAATGGAGGAATAATAATCCAATATAGAGTATAATGAAGTTTCGGATTTTTATTTCTCAAGGAGAACCTGTATATGAATCAAACCTATACGTTAAAGGAAAAGACAAAGCAAATTTTTATTTTGTTGATTCCTATCTTAATTACACAACTTGGCATGTTTTCAATGGTGTTTTTTAATACGATTATGTCAGGGAAGTACAATTCCACCGCTTTAGCCGGAGTAGCAATAGGGTCCTCGATTTGGAGTCCGATTTTTACGGGGATCAGCGGAATACTTCTTGCGGTTTCACCCATTGCCGCTCAACGCTTTGGTGAAAAGAAGAGCAATGAAGTAGCATCAGTGGTGAAGCATGGAATGTATCTTTCCATTTTAATTGCACTAGTGGTCATCATCCTGGGGTTCTTTTTGTTAGACCCGATCCTAGATTTAATGAAACTTGATTCCGGTGTGCATAACACTGCCTTTCATTATCTAGTCGGACTCAGCTATGGAATTCTTCCGCTATTTATTTTTAATGTACTTAGATCATTTATTTATGCACTTGGCAAAACTAGGGTTATTATGGTGATCATGCTTTTGTCGTTACCGTTCAATTTCTTTTTGAACTATGTGCTCATTTTTGGAAACTTGGGTTTCCCAGAGCTTGGTGGTGCAGGGGCAGGGTATGCAACATCGATTACGTATTGGGGGATTATGGGGATGACGGTGTTTATTGTTAAAACCCAAGAACCTTTCTCCACGTACTCCGTTTTTGCTGATTTAAAAGAATTTTCTTGGGATAAATGTAAAGAGATATTAAAGATCGGCGTGCCGATGGGACTCTCTACATTCTTTGAAACTAGTATGTTTGCGGTGGTTACCATCTTACTAAGTAAATTTGATGTCACTACCATTGCTGCCTATCAATCTGCTTTAAATATCGTCTCTTTTCTATACATGATTCCGATTAGTATTTCGACGGCACAAACGGTCCTAGTCGGGTATGAAGTTGGGGCCCGTCGTTATAAAGATGCGAAACAATACAGCTGGTTAGGAGTTTATCTTGCCATCTTGATTGCCGTTGTGACTGGAGTATTAGTAGTGATTTTTCGTTATCAAGTTGCCGGTTTTTACTCGAATGAAATGGCCGTCATTAATTTAACCGCCAATTTCTTAATCTTTGCGCTGTTTTTCCAAATTTGTGATGCCATCCAGGCAACTGCCCAAGCTGCCTTAAGAGGATATAAGGACGTCAACCTTGCCTTTATCATGACACTCATAGCCTATTGGCTCATCTGTCTTCCATCAGGATATCTACTCGCACATTATACGAGTTTAGGAGCAAGAGGCTACTGGATCGGACTAACCATCGGCCTGCTCGCAGCCGGAATAGCCCTATCCATCAGACTCATCTACATCCAAAAGCGGAAATTCGTCAGTAGAGCGGTTTAATGGTCTCATTTATTTGGTGTCTTTATTGGCGTCTTTACTGGTGTCTTTATTTGGTGTTCTTTTTTGGTGTCAGGCACCACGAAAAGACAGTATTTGGATTTTGTCCGTATGGAGTGGACACTTTGATATTGTTGGAAACAAAAAGGGTTACGTAGATTAGCTACGTGCTCTTTTTTGTTCATTTTCACATTTTAGGGTCACGTAGAGCACGTCTACGTGCCTGTAATTGTATAACTACACCGATTAGGGTCACGTAGAGCACGTCTACGTGCCCGTAATTGTATAATTACACCGATTAGGGTCACGTAGAACACGTATACGTGCCTGTAATTGTATAATTACACCGATTAGGGTCACGTAGAGCTCGTTTACGTGCCTGTTTTTGTTTTTACTAAGCAATTAGAGTCACGTAGAAAATTTAATAAATAATTGGCTTACTGAATCTTCTAATGGTAAAATATAGATGATGGTAAGTTTCAAATCTGCAGGTGAGGTGACCCTTTATGGGAAGGGAAGTACACTTTAAAGAGGAAGAATTCGTACTGAAGTTAACTGCGCTTTTAAGCATTTTTGCATTAAAGTGGCAGTTGAAAATTCCTTACAAATCGATAAAAAGTGTTTATATTGATGACTTTGATCCTCCAATGTAGATGCTCCGCATGCCTGGAACCGCCATTGCACCACTCAACATTTACGAAGGCAGCTTTAAGTTTGGTAATGAATGGTACTTCCTTTCATGTAAACATAAAGTACCACTTGTCCATTTTGAATTAGAAAATTTCGGAAAGTATAAATATGTCATTTTTGAAATTGAAAACCCAAGAGCTGTAATGATAGAATTAAGAAAGAAATTAAGACATTTGGAAGAGTGAATAATGCACAAAAAAGAAAAAAATGTAATGATGATTACGTCATTACATTTTTTTTCTTTTTCCTTTACGTTTTTTAACTAATCTACTAATAATATAAATACCGCCAATTAGAGAGAATAAATTTAATGGATCCCCAAGGTTAATATTCAAAGTGAAATTATTAGTTACCCTGACATCATTTTTATTGTTATTCGAACCTGGTTGATTATTAATTTCCTTCAATTCTTTCAAAAAAAATCACCTCTCTAATAAATATAGTATAATTATATTCACAAAAAATTCCAACTATAAAAGGCTAGGTGTGAGTACACTAGTAATCTAAAAAATAAATGACGCCATTCTATTAAGAATGGCGTCTGAAAAGATTAATATAATTTTTTTAAGTTAAATAGTTTAGAGAATAAAGTTTGATTTTTATCAGTTACCTTTAATTCTTCCATGATTAATTTTTCTTGATTGGTTGTAATCCAATTTTGTAATTCTTGTTTATCTTTACAAAGCGTATAATATGTTTCCCCACCTTTACCAAGTGCGTTGACAACATATCTACAAGTGTTCGCCATAATGTCCACCTTTAAAAATAAATTATTGTTTTCTATATGGATTATATCAGGCTTGAAAAAATAGTCCATCATTATTTTTCAGCAAAAATCAGCAAATAAGGCTGTTTACAACGAATGTAATATCTAATTTCGATTATTGAGTGGAAATTGTGTATAATACATTCATAATAGTGATTGGTTTAAATGGAGTTGAAGATATGATTACAATAGCGGATATAGCAAAACTGTCGGGTGTTGCAAAGAGTACGGTTTCTCGTTACTTAAACGGGGGATCTGTGGGTGAAAAAACCAGTAAAAAAATTGAAAGTGTCATTAAAGAAACGGGATATACACCTAATAAATTTGCCCAAAGCCTAAAAGCCAAGAAAACAAATATTATTGGCACGATTGTCCCAAGATTAGATTCATTCGCCACATCACAGACTCTGATTGGGATGGATGACCAGCTAAGGGAACAAGGATATCAATTAGTAATATCCAACTCTAGTCAGGATCTCGATCGAGAAATTGAAAACATATATAGTTTGGCCAAACAAAAGGTAGCAGGAATAATTCTTCTTGCAACCGAAATCACCGAAAGACATATTGAAGCCTTTGATAATATTCAGGTTCCCATCATATTAGTGGGGCAGGAGCATTCTGATTTTCACAGCGTTATCCACGATGATTATCAAGCTGCATACGAGTTAGGCCAATATATTCTGGAAAAAGGACATAGAAGAATTGCCTACTTGGGTGTTACAGAGAGGGATATAGCTGTAGGTGTCAAACGAAAAGCCGGGTTTATGAAGGCAGTTTCAGAACAACCTAGGTGTGAAGTTCAGTATTTTGAAACAAGCTTTAAAATTGAAGATGCAATCAAAAATGTCCCCAATATTATTAAAAGCTTCCATCCTACTATTATTGCTTGTGCAACCGATAATATCGCTTTAGGTGCTTTAAAAGCAGCAAATATGGAGGGGCTAACGGTGCCTGACCAGCTTTCCATTACTGGATTTGGCGGCTATGACATCACGAAAATCACATTTCCAGGCATCACAACAGCAAAGTTTTTCTATAAAGAGGCAGGACATGTAGCCGCAATGAATATCGTTAAATTGGTTAATGAGGAACAAATTGAAAAAACAACACTTTCAAAATTTAAAATAATGGAGCAAGAAAGCGTTGACAAGGTAATCTATTAATCTTATAATCTAGTTGAAACCGGTTCCACTTTAATATATTTATTTTTGGAACCGGTTCCTACGAAAGCATCTTGGAACTCGTTCCTTTAATTGATTTTTTTTGAATGATTTCGGAACCGGTTCCACAACATAACTAATAGGATAGGGTGATAGTTGATGAATTACAAAAAGATTGCTGAAGAGATACTTGATGCAATTGGTGGTAAGGAAAATGTATCGGCAGCAGCACACTGTGCAACAAGATTAAGAATGGTTTTAAACGAAGATGAAAACATTGATAAAGCTAAATTAGAAGAAATGGATGTAGTTAAAGGTACTTTTTCTACGGGTGGTCAATTCCAAATTATCTTGGGGTCAGGAACAGTAAATGAAGTATACAAGGAACTCGCTAAACTAACAGGATTATCTGAAATGTCTACTAAGGAAGTTTCCAAAGCAGGATCAAAGAAGTTAAATCCTATTCAACAATTTGTCAAAATGCTATCGGATATCTTTGTTCCGATTATTCCAGCCATCGTTGCTGGCGGATTATTAATGGGAATCAATAATCTCTTAACTGCTAAGGATTTCTTTATTGCAGGAAAATCATTAATCGAAGCTTATCCAAATATCGCCGATTTGGCAGGACTTATAAATACATTTGCTAATGCAGCCTTTGTATTCTTACCAATATTAATTGGCTTCTCCGCAACACAGCGGTTTGGTGGTAATCCATATCTTGGTGCTGCACTTGGAATGCTCATGGTCCATCCCGACTTATTAAATGGTTACGGGTATGCTGATGCGGTAGCTAAAGGCGAAGTTCCAATTTGGAAGATTTTTAACTTTGAAATCGAAAAGGTAGGTTATCAGGGCTCTGTGCTTCCTGTCCTAGTTTCATCATTTGTTTTAGCAAAAATGGAAACATTTTTACGAAGAAGAGTCCCTTCTTTCCTTGATAACTTAGTTACACCATTATTATCTATTTTCATCACAGGAATTCTTACGTTCACATTAATCGGACCGATCACTCGTGGAGCGGGTAATCTGTTGACAGACGGTTTAGTTTGGTTATATGACACAACTGGCTTTATCGGCGGGATATTATTTGGTCTTGTTTATGCTCCAATCGTCATCACTGGTATGCATCACAGCTTTATCGCCATTGAAACCCAGCTTTTGGCTGATATTGCAAAAACTGGCGGTTCATTCATTTTTCCAATCGCTGCTATGTCTAACGTGGGTCAAGGTGCGGCAACGCTGGCAGTCCTTGCACTGACTAAGGATGCGAAAGTAAAAGGAGTAGCTTCTGCTGCAGGTATTTCAGCACTTCTTGGTATTACCGAACCAGCCATGTTCGGGGTTAACCTTAAGTTAAAATATCCGTTTATTGGTGCAATCGTTGGTTCTGCCGTAGGTTCCGGCTTTGTTACTTTGTTTAAAGTGAAAGCTATTGCCATGGGGGCTGCTGGTTTACCTGGAATCATTTCTATTAAACCAGGAACAATTACTTTCTATATTATCGGCATGGCACTTTCTTTTGCTGCGGCTTTCCTTGTTACTATTATTCTCGGGAAACGCGATGCGAAAAAGCAAGTAGCAGCCAACTAGAGATCTATAAAATCGGAAAGGGAATCATTAATGATTCTCTTCCATTTATTTAAGGAGTAGAAACATTATGGAGTGGACTAAAGAGAAAAGATACCGCCGAATTGAAAATGAAAGCCCTGAAGCAATGCAGGAATTAATGAAAAAGGTAAATGTTTGCCCTTGGAGGCAATCGTTTCATATACAGCCTAATACCGGTTTACTAAATGATCCAAATGGCTTTGCTTTTTATAATGGTTACTATCATTTATTTTATCAATGGTTTCCATTAGGACCTGTCCATGGGTTGAAATATTGGTACCATGTGAAATCAAAGGATCTAGTGCATTGGGAAGACGAAGGAATAGGCATTGCACCGGGGGATTTTTTCGATAGCCATGGAGCATATTCAGGCAGTGCAATTGAACAGGATGGAAATTTATATTTAATGTATACAGGGAATACACGCGATGAAAATTGGAAAAGGCATCCATATCAATGTTTGGCTGTTATGAATGAACAAGGTGATATTGAAAAAGAGAACCTGCCAGTAATCTCAACTGTTCCAAGTGGTTATACCGACCATTTTCGTGACCCAAAGGTGTGGAAGTCTGAGGATGGCCAATTTTATACGGTTATTGGTGCACAACGTGATAATTTAACCGGTACTGCTGTCCTTTATCGTTCGTCCAATTTAAAACAATGGAACTTTGAAGGGGAATTAGAAACGGAGCTAAAGAATTTTGGTTACATGTGGGAATGCCCGGATTATTTTGAACTCGGCCATCAAGGCATTTTTGTATTTTCTCCTCAAGGGCTCGAACCCCATGGCGATGATTTCCACAATATTTATCAATCGGGGTATATTTTGGGAAAGAAACTAAACCTGCCGAATAGAAATTTTGTCCACGGTGATTTTCGTGAGCTTGACCGCGGCTTTGATTTTTATGCCCCGCAAACGACACTTGGACCGGATGGGAGAAGAATTCTCATTGGCTGGATGGGGTTACCGGAAATAGAATATCCAACGGATCCTAACGGCTGGGCTCATTGTTTAACGATTCCTCGCGAATTAAAGATGAAAGATAACAAATTAATCCAACAGCCAATAGAAGAAATGAAACTGCTTCGTAAAGTTGAACAAAAAATTACGGAATTTATTGAGAATGATGTGAAAAGCTTCCCAGGTATGAATGGTACAACCTTTGAATTGTATTGTGAAATGTCTGATATTTTTGCAGAAGAATGTGGAATTGAGTTTCGGGCGAATGATACGAAAAAAACCGTAATTAAATATCATCTTGCCGAACAAAAGGTGATTTTGGATCGCAGTTATTCTGGTACGGAGGTTGGAACTGCTTACGGGACAACAAGAGCATGTCAACTTAATAGCAAAAAGATTTCGATTCATATGTTCGTAGATACCTCTTCTGTTGAGATATTTATCAATGATGGGGAAGAAGTCTTTACAGCACGGATTTTCCCAGAGTCAGATTGCGACCAAATTAGGTTCTTTGCGTCAAAAGGCAGTGCTATGTTCAATATAAAGAAATGGGATTATTGAAGAAGTAGGTGTAAATAATGGGGACTTTATTTTGTATTGGGGAAGTATTAATTGACTTTATTCCTCTTCAAAAAGGAAAAGCGTTGAAGGATGTTGAGACATTTGAACGGGCACCAGGGGGAGCGCCAGCAAATGTTGCAGCTACAGTTGCAACGTTCGAAGGAAAATCCTCGATGATTACCAAATTGGGGAAGGATGCCTTTGGAGACTTTCTTGTGGAAAAGTTAAACCAATCCGGTGTCCAAACAGATTATATTTGTAGGACGGAAGAGGCTAACACCGCATTAGCTTTTGTTTCCTTACGGGAAGATGGGGAAAGAGATTTTTCCTTTTATCGGAAACCTTCTGCTGATCTCTTGCTTACAGAGGCAGAAATAAATGGAGAGTGGTTTAACAAAGGCGACATCCTCCATTTCGGTTCAGTGGATTTAGTGGAAAGCCCGATGAAACAGGCACATAGAAAAGCAATTGAACAAGCGGAGCAAAAGGGGACATTGATCAGTTTTGACCCAAATGTTCGTTTACCCCTTTGGGAGGACCATGAGTGCTGCAGGCAAACAATCTTAGATTTTGTTCCGAGAGCTCATATTTTAAAAATATCAGACGAGGAATTGTTCTTCATTACAAAAATCAATGACGTGGAAGAAGCGATTCAATCATTATTTATAGGTAATGTTAAGGCGGTTCTATTTACAAAAGGTTCTTTAGGGGCAGATCTTTATCTAAAAAATGAAAAGTTTGAATCAAAAGGTTATCGGGTCACGGTTCAGGATACTACAGGTGCCGGGGATGCATTTATCGGTGGATTTTTGTATCAATTACTGGAAAAACAAGTAAACCAAACAAATCTTGATTCAGTATGCAGAACATATCAAAAGACACTTCTCAAATTTGCGAATGCTGCTGGGGCACTTACAACCACTGGTAAAGGGGCAATTAGTTCGATACCGACGAAAAAATTAGTAATGAAATTAATTGGGGACAAAACCGGAGGAGAAAACTAATAGATTAAAAGCTGCAAGAGAATAAGGCGTCAATTGGGTTATTGACGCCCCTTTTATTTTTATGAAGTGTTTAAGCGTTTTCAACCTTCGTTGACTTAAATGTCATTCCCCAGGCTCTTTTCATGACTGTGATCGACATCCAGAACAACAGGACAGCGATCACTGGGTGAGCGGCTGCAGCCCATGGTAAAACAGAGGTCATGTTGGCGGTGAAATAAATGACGAAAATAAGACCAAAAAGCCCGGCACTTTGCCAAATGGCCCAGCGCGGCAATCTCCCTACCAAAGACATCACTAACATTAAAATAGGAATAAATTCAAATAAATGCACAAACATTTCATGATAAGGCCAGTTTCCTTGATTCACAAAAACGGCTAAACCAGCCAAAAACACCTGTCCAATAATACAAAGCACAAACAGGATACTTAATAAAACAAAACTAATCTTTCCGACTCGCCCTTTTTGCGGCTCTTCTTTTTTCTCCATTGGTTAATCCCCCTTCAAAATAACACCAGTGAACACTCTCACTCCTGGATTCTAGTTTATCAAGATATTCATAGTTTAAATATGAGCCAGAGGCGTAATTTCGCCTAGGTCTGTAGTCTTAGCTAGGGATTTCATTGTTTGAAAAAAATAAACAAAAGCCGTTAAGGTTACTTGTCAGTTTTTTGTGGGATAGGTTTCTAAATCGAGAGATTCTTTTTGATTTCTGCAATGGTCAAGATTATATTAATTATCAACAACATAAAGTAATCTAATAAAAGAAAATTTTTTGACCCGTATCTTTTCATCCCTCTTGAAACGTTTAAAGGATAGAGAGTGCTAAAGGAGTGAAATCAATGTCACACAAGCATAGTCAGGTCAGCTTAGAAGGGAAAGTGCACGAAAATAGGGTTGAAGAGGATTTTTGGAGCGAAAATTATCCAAAACTTCAACGATATTGTCAGTTTCTCGCCCGCAATAGATGGGATGGGGACGATATCGCTCAGGAGACGTTTGTGAAGGCCTTAAGATATGGCAATCAGCAAAAGTTGACCTCTGCATTACTGAATAAAATTGCCTATAATCATTGGGTTGATTTGCTTCGAAAAAGGAAACATGAAGCAGTGGAAGCGGATCCCGATTTTGCCCATCAGACTTTAACAAATCAACTTGATGAAACAAGGGATTCGGTTGAGTTACTTTTGAAAAACTTCACCCCAAATCAAGCGATCATCTTTTTGTTAAAAGAGGGCTTTCGATACCAGATGAAGGAGATTGCAACGATATTGGATTCGACAGAAACCTCAGTAAAGTCCAATCTTCATCGCGCAAAAAAGCGTCTCGAAAAAGCAAACGAAGAGAAGCAATTTGATTCGGTTGATTCATATTGGGATGAGGAAGAAAGGGAGCTTCTTTCGGAAATATTTTATGAAGCACTGAAAAACCAAGACCCAGCCATCCTCATCCAATTTATTTCTTCACGAACAAGGAAAAGTAACGTGCCTAAACTAGTTACTGGAAAATTTTCGTCCAAACCAAATTACACTCCTTCAAGCACTCTCTGTATGGCTGCATAGCCAAATTGCTTTCAAGGAGGGATTGGGATGAGTACCATTCCATATGTAATCGAACAATCTAATCGTGGAGAACGTTCATATGATATCTATTCACGATTGTTAAAGGACAGAATTATTATCATTGGGGATGAAATAAACGAACATACGGCCAATAGTGTCGTGGCCCAATTATTATTTTTAGCAGCAGACGCACCGGATAAAGAAATTTCGCTCTATATCAACAGCCCAGGAGGTTTGACTACAGCTGGTTTTGCCATTTTTGACACGATGCAATACATTAAGCCAGATGTCAGGACAATCTGCACAGGGATGGCCGCATCATTTGGGGCGATGTTACTGCTTGCTGGAAAAAAGGGAAAACGGTACGCACTGCCAAATAGTGAAATTATGATTCATCAGCCGTTAGGTGGAGCAAGAGGGCAAGCAACGGAAATCGAGATTTCTGCACGAAGAATCTTAAAGTTAAGAGAGCATATCAATAAGATTATTTCAGAACGGACCGGACAACCGCTTGAAAAGGTGGCAAAGGATACGGATCGAGATTACTTCATGAGTGCCGAAGAAGCGAAAGAGTATGGGATAATCGATGAGATTCTCTACCCAAAATAAGTTTAATGGAAGAGATATCGTGTATTAATAAAATGCAACCCATAGAGGCTGTACTATTCTACCCTTATTCTAAGGGTCACATTTGACATTATAGAGAATCAAATTAGCTGGTTGCTTGTGTCGGGTCAAGTTCAAAATCAAGTTGGGTACAATCGTTCAAGAAAGCTGCCATTGGCAGCTTTTTTGATTGGATATGGAAATATTGAAAAAATAGACTAGAACTATTCCTGCTAATAGTTTAATATATTTTCCAATAAAGAGACTGAGGGGGATTTTCTATGGATATAAAAATAGATGATTTAACGGGAGCAGAAGTGGCTGAATTGGTGGGGGAGCATCTTCATGGTATGACACTGAATTCACCGCCGGAAAGTATCCACGCATTAAATCTTGAGCAATTGCGAAAACCAGAGATTACATTCTGGAGTGCATGGGAAGGCAATGAATTAGTTGGTTGTGGGGCACTTAAAGAACTTGACGGTCAACATGGAGAAATAAAATCCATGCGAACATCTTCCTCACATTTAAGAAAGGGTGTAGCAAAACAACTTCTGCAACACATAATTGAAGAAGCCAAACAGCGGGGCTATCATAGGCTGAGCTTGGAAACGGGATCAATGGATGCTTTTGAACCAGCAAGAAGACTATATGCAAGTTTCGGGTTCCAGTCTTGTATGCCTTTTGCGGATTACATGGACGACCCAAATAGTGTATTTATGACAATGGAATTATAAGTAAGTTTGGGAGGGATATATGATGGAACACGAATTAAAAGAGGTCATCAAAAAGTGTGATATGGCCATTAAACAGGAAGATTTTGATACGCTGATGAATTACTATACCGATGATGCCATTCTTGTTGTAAAGCCTGGAATGATTGCACGCGGAAAAGAGGAAATCAAAAAAGCATTTATTGCGATTGCAAATTATTTCAATAACAGTGTTGTACCAACACAGGGGGAAATGATTATTCTAGAAGCTGGAGACACAGCATTAGTCATTTCCCAAACACTACTCGCTGCCGATAAAAAGGATTCAGAATATTCTATGGATAGAAAGGCGACCTATGTATTTAAGAAAAATTTACAAGGTGATTGGCTTTGTGCAATCGATAACTCATATGGGACCGAATTGATCAATAATTAGACATCCGAGGACAAATAAAAAGAGTTGGTTACCTCTCATACTTGGGTAATCAACTCCTTTCTTATTCAAATCTAGCACAATTGTGCCGATATGGTCGACCGATCTTCTACGTTATTTTCAATGATTGCGTAGGCTGCATTTAATTGAAAAAAAGTATTAAAATTATTATTAGATTAAACTTTTTGGGGGAATGAAATATGAGTGGAATTGCAAAAACGCCTGAACCACCGTACTACGCAGTGATTTTTGCTTCACAGAGAACTAAAGGTGACAGTGGTTATGGAAAAATGGCAGATAAAATGGTAGAGTTAGCTTCTCAGCAAAAAGGATTCTTAGGTGTGGAAAGTGCAAGGGATGAAGGGTTAGGAATTACAGTTTCATATTGGGATTCTTTAGAATCTATAAAGAACTGGAAGGAAAATTCTGCTCATAGAATAGCACAGGATAAAGGGAAAAAAGAATGGTACAAGAATTTTTCTCTTAGAGTATGCCGTGTAGAGAGACATAACTTTTTTGAAATGTGACTTTTGGCTGATTTTTGTATTAATTACCTTGATAAAATGGTGCTTTTCAGTGTAAAAAAAAGAGGTGAATAATTCACCTCCATCTTGATTGTTTAAAATATCAGTCCTGTCTATGTGGATACATTTGATGCCATTGCTGCCAGGTACCATGAGGATGATGGTGATGCCACTGCTGCCAAGGTACCCAAGGATGTTGTTGTTGCCACTGATGATGAGTGCCATGAGGATAGTGGTGATGCCACTGCTGCCAAGGCATATAAGGGTGTTGTTGGTGCCATTGTTGCCAACTACCGTGTGGATTGTGCTGATGCCACTGTTCCCAAGGCATAAATGAGGAATGTGATTGACCATGTCCATGAGTCATTAAATTCACCTTCTTTGCAATAAATTAATTCTTTATAGCTTATGCATAGTATATTTTGATGGACATATTTCCACTAAATTTAGGCTAATTCACCAATAATTCGCACTGTCAGAAGATAAAAAAATCAGCTGTGAATATATTTCAAGGTTGTGAAAACAAAATAAAAAGAACGCACATATTAGAGATGAAAATCTAACATGTTCGTTCTTATTCTTGTTTACCGCTTTTTCTTTTTTGAATTATCTACAACAAGTTTATTTTTATTAACAACCTCTATAGAAACCAGAACATGAATATTGAGATCATCAATATTCTTAACACTTTCAACTTTTGCCTTTCGACCTTTAATTTTTAACTCTTCACCTTCGGTTGGAACACGATTAAGCAGCTGAGTTAATAAAACGTTATTTTTTTCAATAAAATGAACAGCAAACATTTTGGTCTCACCTATTTCTTATGATATATGATACATAAAAAATGCTCATATAAAATATATGAGTTAAATTTAGACCAAATTACTAATACAAAAAAAAATTGAAAAATGCTGTTTACCTCAATTTTAGCTGGGGGTAATAATCGTAACTTTTCAAAATAAAAAAACTGTGTAGAATTAATATTGGGTATGTTTATTGAAAAATGAAAGATACATAAATGCGTTCGGGGGCCGACATCGGTGATTTTAAATAATGAAGAATTAGCAAGGAAAATAGAGGATATAAAAATTCAAGGGACCATGGAATACATTATTAATCGAAAGAAATTGTCACCAACTTATAATGGAGATTATTTGTCTTTAGATGGAAAGGGCACTGTGTTTCATATGGATAATTATTGTTTTGGTGTAGGCTTTGGCTTAAATGGAGATGTTTTAACCAGTGATATCGAGAGGGTAGAAAACATCATTCGGAAAAAAGATAATTGTTCAAATATACATTTAGAGTTAACTCCCTTTTCTGATCAACCATTACTAAAAATACTCCAAGAATCAGGATACACTCTAGAACAATTTCTAGCTGTTTGGGTACTCAAATTAGAGGAGTGGAATCCAAACAAAGGAAACCTAAGAAATGACGAGGTTTCAATAGTAAAAGTGGGTGCTGAAGAATCATATGAATGGGCACGAACCGTTGCCCTTGGTTTTTCAAGCGACCAGAACACAACGGAGGATTCAATCGAATCCGTAAGAGGTTTTTTAAATTTATCTCATTCAGCTGCTTTTTTATTAAAAGAAAAGGAAGAAAGTGTGGCAGGGGGATTCGTAGCAATATCTGACCAGCTCGGTGAAATGTTCTTAACTAGTACGATTCAAACACACAGAGGAAGAGGCTATCAAAATGTACTAATTGAAGAAAGAATTAAGTATGCAAAGTCTAAAGGATGTACTCATTTGACTGTGACGACAAAACCGAATAACACATCCGCTAGGAATATGGAAAGAAACGGTTTTAAATTAGCTTATAATAAGGTAATTATGAAGAGCCCGCTATTTAAGTAATCTCAAATAGAGAGGCAAAAGATTCCTTCCAAGGCTAACAGCTAGTTTATTTGACTAATATCCTTTCATTAATTATTCGTACAAAACGAACTAAATAGGAATTTATAATATAATTCCCTTGATCATTTTTCACGATAAAGTATTTGTTACGCTCCATCATTTCCACTACTTCTTGTTCAACATCTTCTTTATTAACATCTAATTCTTTTATCATTTTTTCGGTTATTATCTCATGATCAAACGTATAGCAAACTGTAAATTCCTTCAATCTAATTTTCCTTTCTGTAATTAATTGTGGTTATGAATAGAAAATCACTTCATTTTTTGCAACAATACTTCTGTAAAAAAGAAATCTACCCCTCGAATGAAGTGGGCAGAAGCCACACAAGGGGGTATCTTGTAATATCTATTTCTTCTCCACTTTGACTAACCCTTTTCCTAAATTATTCTTATCAAAATAGCATATGACCACATCATGAACGCGTATCTTATCACCCGAAAGGATGTTCTTTGAAGAAAAGATGATATCTGTTCCGTCATCACTTTTTCCGTAGTATTGCTTCCCTTTAATTTTACTAATCTTGTATTCTACCGTGGTGTACTCAGAGGAACCATTGTTTTTAGTTATAGTATTGTTAACAGGAGCAGAAGTATGATCTTTTACTAATACTAATGCTATTAAAATTGATGAGAGCACCAAAAGGATGATCACTCTTTTAATCATTGTTCTCTACCTCCTTCTATGTATTTTAAGAGAAATGATAGGAATGTAAATCCTCCTATCTTCCTTATGTCTTTATACCTATTTCTTAATTCAACCACCTGTTAAGTTTTGTGAGAAAATGTGATTTCGTTGATAAAATTTCACAAGTTATTCACATTTATACCTTGTTAGTATCTTAAAGGTATTCTAATCTTAATATATAAAAGCAATTTCAACAAATCTTGAAGGAGGTGCACAATTGTTACCTATTGAACGTCGACAGCAACTATTAACTTGGTTAAATAATGAAGGAACCCTATCTATTACAGAAATTAGCAATCGTTTACAAGTTTCTGAAATGACCGTTTATCTAGATATAAAGCCATTAATAGAGGACAAAAAGGTCATTAAAACTTCAGGTGGAATCTGCATAACACAAGAAACTAACACTTCTTCAAGCGCATGTACATATTGCTTGAAGGAATCAAATAATCGCCACCCAGTTCAAATTATAACCCACGAGTTAAGGGTAGAGCACCTTTGCTGTCCTCATTGTGGCTTATTACGATATAAGGACATAGAAAAAGATGTTTCTCAAATCATTTGTCGCGATTTCCTTCAGGATACGACCATTAGTGCAAAAATGGCGTATTTCTTACTTGACGCAGATTTTAATTTGAATTGCTGCCAGCCACAAGTATTAGCTTTTGATTCATTAAAACATGCCGATCAATTTCAAAAAGGTTTTGGTGGAATTGTTCTCCGATTCGGAGAAGCCATCTTAGAAATACAAAAAAGAATGAATGGTCAAAGTGGATGTGGATGCAATAAAAAAGAGGGATTATTGGAATGAAAGTAAGAAGGAAGCTTTTACTTTTGCAGTAATTAATCAACATAGAGGAGCAAAAATGATGAAACGTACATTGAAAAAGATTTCTAAAGTGTTTTTACCAACAGTATTAGGTTTATTATTATTCTCAAGTGTGGCAAGTGCCCATGTGACAGTAGCACCGAAAACGTCGACAACAGGTGCATGGGAAACATATACAGTTAAAGTTCCAGTTGAAAAGGATATAGCCACAACTAAATTCACATTAAAAGCACCAGCTGGAGTTGAAATTAAGTCTTATCAGCCAGTCCCTGGATGGAAATATTCCAATGAAAAAGATGCGAAAGGTATTGTAAAATCATTTACTTTCGAAGCAACAGGTGACGGAATTTTACCTGGTCAATTCCAGCAATTTACGTTTGTTGGAAAAAACCCTGAAACAGCAACTAAAGCAACTTGGGATGCTTTTCAATATTATAAAGATGGCAGCATAGTAGAATGGACAGGGGACGAAGGAGCAGATAGTCCTCATTCCATAACTGACATTGTTGCAGGCGCATCAACGGATGACCACAACGACAATGCTAAAATGGAAGAAACGAAAAAAGAAGAAACAAAAACAGTTGAAGCTAAAAAAACAGACTCTGATAACACTAATTCACTTCCGACCATCTTATCGGTTGTTGCAGCCTTGTTATCATTAGTGGCTCTTGTATTTGCCATTCGTAAAAAGTAATACCTATTAAAAAAATGACGATAAGCTTGGAATGATCCAAGTTCATCGTCATTTTTTATGGAAATTTTAATCGAGGGCTATTATTTTACGAATAAAAAAGTCTGCCCGGGGTTTACCTTAGATGCGGTAAACAGAATTACATAAATTTCAAATGTTGATCGCCATAAAATATTTTTAAAATATAATCCGCATCAGGTACATTCAATCTGTTAAAACCGATCAGAAATTCTTTATTGTCATACGGCACTTCCCTAAAAGCAACAGAAATATCACCCTGTTCACCAATCGTCACAACAGCGTATGTGGCCAATGGCTTATTATTACAGCCCAAAGAGCTTGGGTTGAGATAGAGTCGCTCCATGGATTTAAAGTGATGGATCACGTGATGATGGCCAAAACAAACAATATCCGCATTAGATGTCTGGTAAAAGGCGTCAAGTTTCTCCTCGGTTGGCTCTTTATCCACGGAGATAAATTTATTTAGTTCATTCAAATGGTAGTGAACAAAAAACAATCTTTTACCATTGTAAATCGATTCTAACGTGACAGGAATCTCGGTTAAAAACGGAATAAACTTATGTTCTAGATGGGCTGCAATCCATTGATGATGTACCTTTTCACTACCCCTGCTATAAGGCTCTCTCCCTGCAATAATATCCAAAATAGCTTCATCGTGGTTTCCCATAACAAACGAAATATCAGAACGTGAACTTAGGAGCTCAAGAACCTCATTTGTTTCATACCCAATCCCGATCAAATCTCCCAAACAATAGATATGCTCAATCTTTTCGTCCTTGTCAATCTCATTCAAAACTGCCATTAATGCCGAATAATTACCATGAATATCCGTTATGATTGCTATTTTCTTCTCCATTTTCTAATCTCCGTTTTTCCGATAGTTTACACATCTGCAAGTAATAAAATACAAATATTTGGGCCATAGGACCTAAGGGGTCTTTGCTGTATTCCTCATCCCGACTTTAAAAATCCATCTTAGAAGCGGTGGAACGGCAAAGTAAATAAAAAAGAGTCGAAAAAGTTGATAGCCGGTCACCATCGATAAATCGGCATGGACCTCATGAGCGAGAATTCCCATTTGATCCATTCCTCCAGGAGCCAAAGCTAAAAAACTGGTTGAATGGTTGATAGGGTAGTAAGCAACGAGTAATAAACTTAGCCCGATGGAGACCAAAATCATTACCATCCCACTAAGGAGCGCAAGTGTAATAATTTTTGTTTTGTGCTCCAGTTTTTCAGGCTTTAATAGCAAACCAATGTACCCGCCAATCATAAATTGAGATACATCAAGAATCGAAGCTGGTAACGCTGGACCATGCAAGCCAGATAAATGGATGACTGCTGTTCCTAAAATTGGACCTAACAAATAGGGAGTAGGAAATTTGAATTTCCGAGCAAGAAATGCACAAACCACACAAATAACAACAAACCAAATGATGGTTGGAAAAAGTGGGATAGGGGAGACTGTACCACTATTAAACAAGTCCGAAGTTGTGTTTGTCGTATTTTTAAAAAGCGGACCTAATATTAGAAAAGGAACAAAGAAAATAATCATAATCAATCTAGCTACCTGAAGAAAGGTCACCGTAGTAATATTAATTCCTTTTAATTCTTCGGCGAAAATAATCATTTGTGATAGCCCGCCCGGAATACTTCCAATCAACACGGTTGGATAATCTACACCAGTTAACTTAGAAACAACAAAAGCAATTCCAGCACAAAAACAAACAAGTAATACTGTCATCAGCAACATGGAAGGCAGTTTAGCCATTATTTCCAAAAGTGCTTCTTTTGTGAACGAGAGGCCAACCGAATATCCGACAATCACTAAACCTATGTCGCGAATGGTACTAGGCCAGTAAAACTGAACCTTTCTAAACCTTGAGCCAATTAAAACAGCTGCCATAGGTCCAAGCAGCCATGGAATAGGTGTATGTAGTGCAACGAACGTAAATCCTCCTATTAAAGCGATTAACAATGAGACACAAAATCGAATCCTTTTGTCGTCATTTGCAAATTTGATCAAGCAGAACCCTTCTATCTCTATAAATTAATTGAATATTAACAACCTTGAAGCAAGGAAACACGATATTTATGTAATTCCGCGCATAAACTATTTTATCATGGTGTGGAAATTTAATCTAAACTGGTGCATTTGAGTGAAGTAATTTTGGGAAGAATTACACATAATAATCGGGAAAGTTTACATGGAAAATATAGCTGAAAAGGAGAGTAATATATGAAAGCACCATTTATTTTAGGACTGGGTATTACCTTCTTCTTATTAGTCCCACTTGGCATGTATACAAATATCTTCCCATTCTGCGCGATTGGCTTAACTGGCGCAGGTTTATCATTCATATTAATTAGTTTAAAAGTGAAAAATGTCTGGAAGGGATTCACAAGGGTGCAAGAATTACCTTATATCGGCTCATCGGTCATGTGGATCTATCGCTTAGGGATTCTGGGACTTGGAGCTCTAGCCTTGTTCAGCGCTTCTGCGTTTTGGGCAGATTCACCGGCTTACATAAAAAAGAATTACACAATATTAGAAGGGATTCCTTCAAAAATTGTTTATGAGAAACCTTCCAAGGGTGAAATCCAAGGAACTATTACTGTAATAATCCATAACAAACGTTTAAATATATCTCCAAATCCACAATATCCAATCGAAAAAAATGTGGAAGGACGCCGTTTCCTGATTAACTACCTGCCAAACACCGAGTGGGTCATGGATTACAAAATCGAATAATAACAGAAAAAAACTAGGAAGCCCATTATGAGTTCCCTAGTTTTTTGTTTAATTAAGAAAATTAATTTACCTGACTTTGCAAAACTTCTTGTCGTTTCTCCACGATAATCAATCCACCCAATAACCCTAGTAAAGAGAAAATGACAGGAATAATAAAACCATATTGGTATCCTATACTACTTGCAGATGCGTGGAAATGGTCTAACACTTTCCCAAAAATACTTGGCAAAAGAACAGCACTTAAAAAACCGCCCATATTGGCAAAGCCAGAAACAACCCCGACTTCTTTAATATCGAAGGATTTTCTAACAATCGCAAAGGTTAAAGCACTCGCTCCATTTCCGTATCCTATAAGAAAGAAAATAATCGTAAGCATTAAGACTGGCGGCTTTCCATTCATGAAAAGGAATGACGCCCAGCATAAAAACACAATGCAGTGAACAATAACATACGGACGTTTAATCGAGTCTAAGCGGCTGGAAATCCAGCTAGTTAATGGAGCACCAATAATTGCCCCGAAAAGACCTACCATAATCAGTTGACTCGCATCTGAACGAGACAATCCATATACATGCATCCCATAGGGGACAGCCCACGAACCAATAAATCCTACATACGTTCCAACAGTACCAAAGTGACAGAAGAACGTGGCCCATGCTTGGCGGGTGGAAAAAATACGACGTAACAAAATCAGCGTTTTTTCACGAGGCTTTTTTTGTTTTTTAGGTATGGTATCGTTCCATTCAAAAGTCTTTGGTTTTTTTACTAGGACATAGTAGAGAAGTACTCCACAGAGAACTACCATAATTCCAGATGTAAAAAAGGGGGCGCGCCAGCCGGATAGTGTAATCCATGCTGAAAAGGGGACGGTCGCTAGCAAAAAGCCAAAACTCCCTGCCATTCCAGCTATGCCCAGTAATCCAACAAACTCCCGCACTTTAAACCATTGACTTAGGATCAACACTAAATTAACCCAAATAGCTGAATCACCCGTACCTACCAATAATCTAGCAAAAAGAAGCACTATTTCATTCGTGGCTAGACTATAAATTAATGTACCTATTCCAGTAAGAAGCGCCCCAATCACTAGAAAAAAGTTGGGGCCAAATCGATCAGACAAGATCCCAATAGGAATTTGCAGACCAGCATAGGCAAAAAATTGAATACTTGTCAGTAATCCAATCGTAGAAGCTGTAATGTTGAAATCTTTCATCAATTGATCGGAAATTAACCCTGGAGCTGTTCGTTGACTAACAATTAATAAATACGTTAATAAAATTGATACAAAAACGACCCATCTATACTTGCTATTTTGTTTTTCCAATGTTCTCTTCTCCTGTTTGCTATAATTTCCTTATTATACTATATAAATCTTAATTAGGGTCTATCGAGACACTGGCTTTTGTTAGTGTCACTATTATATTGAAAAGTTTATTTCCGTTTTTACATTGTCCGCTAATACTAATGCACTAACTTTTGATGGGAAAGGCTCATTTTATCATGAAAATGATTTTAACCCATATACTTAGGTTACACCACTATTTAAGGGGGGATTGGTTCATGAATCAACAAACCTTAATATTGGATTTAGATGACACCTTGATTCATTGTAATAAATACTTTGTAGAATCTAGAAACAGATTTGCAAATGTGATGAAGAAATGGTTTAAATCCGTTCCGAAGCAGGAAATTCTCCAAAAACAATCTGAAATTGATATAAAAACTGTTGAAATTAATGGCTTGCATTCTTCCTTATATACGCAATCCCTTGTGGCAACCTATCGGTATTTTTGCGAAAAAACGGGGAGAAAAATGAAAGCGTCTGAACTAAATCAAGTAGAAAAAATTGGCCAAAGTGTTTTTCAAAGAAAGGTGAAACCTTTTCCTTATATGTATGAAATCTTGGATACCTTACAAGCAGAGGGGCATCAATTATATTTATTTACTGGAGGAGATGAAGAGAATCAAAAAAGAAAAATTACCCAATTGCGCTTAACGGATTACTTTGAAGAAAGAATCTTTATCTTTGAACATAAAACTACAGAAGCATTGCAACAGGTTTTAAACAAAATAAACGCAGATAAAAAGAATACTTGGCTGATTGGAAATTCACTCAAAACAGACATCAAGCCGGCGATTGAGCTTGGTCTAAATGCTATTCATATCCCAGCGGAGATAGAGTGGAGCTATAATATCGTGGATATAGAAATTGAACCAATCGGTACGTATGCCGAATTAAAATCACTTGTTCAATTACCAGAATATATTAGAGAACAAGCATATTCTCGTGGAAAAACTAGGAGGGATTCTGTCAAAGAAATCCGGTCTCAAGAATGGGTTCATTTAAAAAAAGAGGTTCAAGCGTAAGTCAGTGAAGTCCCATTTAATGCAGAGCTGGTTCCAAGATGGAATCAGCTCTATTTTTATTTAATTAGTTGATTTCTTAGAATAGTAGTTATGGCTCATATAGAGTATAATAAACTTATCAATTGTAGTAAGGAGATACCATCATGAGCATAAAACCAAAAAAGTATAATTTTTTGCAGCGATTTGGACGTGCTTTTAAGTTTAATATTACTAAACTTCTACGGTCTCCTGGTGGAGCTAGAAAAGTATCCTTAGGATTTGCGCTGGGCCTTGGTTTGGAAATGTTGGTTCTCTCAACAGGTTCGCTTATTTATATATTATTTGTACCGATCGTCCGTTTAGCGAAAGGTTCATTACCTGCATCCATTATTGGTAATGTCATCGGGAAACTAACCCTTCTTCCAGTTATTCTGTTACCTTTTGCAAAAAAAATCGGG
This sequence comes from Bacillus sp. ISL-77, assembly GCF_018613105.1. Taxonomy (NCBI): domain Bacteria; kingdom Bacillati; phylum Bacillota; class Bacilli; order Caryophanales; family Bacillaceae; genus Bacillus; species Bacillus sp. ISL-77. The sequence continues at coordinate 63,823 of NZ_JAGGQY010000051.1, read as the reverse complement.
AAATTGATTTTTCCTATGAAGGTAAATTTAGGCCACAAGTCATCATTTTCTTTTCAAAAGTTAATTCACGGTGATCTTCATAGTCTAATAAGTATCCTTCATGGAGGCTTCCATACTTTAATAGGTATGACCATTTTTGGGATGATCCTAAGCTTTAGTTCTTACTTTATTGTTTATCATTTTTATGAAAAAGAAAAAACGAAAAGGCTTAAAAGAAGGCGCAATAAACGAGAGACACCTCTCAATTCAATCAAGCAGAATTATGTTTAATTGTTTCGAAATAGAAAACGCCTCCACTTAACATCTGAACTAGTGGAAGGTGTTTTCTTTTTTTTACTTTGATTAATCTTTTCTGATATATGTACATATTAATAGGTGAGGTGATTAACGTGGACAAGTTGAATTCAAATCCCAAATTTGATTTACATACGCATCATGATCGTTGTGGCCATGCACGCGGAAAGATTCGTGATTATATTGATGCCGCGATCGAGCGAGGGCTAAGTGTAATCGGGATTGCCGATCATTCCCCTTACTTTAGTAGTGACGAAGATCATCTCCGTCCCCATATCGCGATGGCAAAAAGTATGTTTCCAGAATACGTCAACGAAGTACTGCAGCTGAAACAAGCTTATAGCGATAAAATCGAGGTGCTTCTTGGAGTGGAATCCGATTTCTTCCCTGAGTCAGTGGAGATTTATCGTTCCTGTTTTGAGCCGTACCCTTTTGATTACATCATTGGTTCGGTTCACCATGTGGACGGGGTGAGTATTTTTAATAAAAAGCGCTGGAATGGGCTAACAGAACAAGAAAAAATCAGAACGAAAGAAAATTATTATTCGCTTATTGAGCAATCGGCTCGAAGTGGGATGTTTCAAATCCTCGGCCATATTGATGCCATGAAAGGATTCTATCCTGCCTTTTCATCCATCCAGACAGCTGCAGTTGAAAATACCATTAAGGTGATTGGAGAAAATGATATCGCGATTGAAATCAACACATCCGGAAAAACAAAAGACGTTGGCGGCTGGTATCCGTCGGATGATATTTTAGAGCTGGCACTTCAATATGGTGTGAAGGTAACGTTTGGATCGGATGCCCATGATCCACATCGAGTAGGGGACGAGTTTGATCAAGTTCAACGGCGCCTTAAGGAAATCGGCTTCAAGGAATGGGTTTATTTTAAAAATAAAGAGAGAGTCACAGTCAGAATTTAGGAAATCCATGCTCCGCATATTTATTCTTGAATTACAAACACTACCAGTAAAAAGGCGGTGTAATCATGGATAAAGAGAAAAAAAATGTACCACAAGAGTTTCAAAATAATGTAAATGATCATAAAAATAGCAAAACAAATCTTACAGCTAACTTAGAGGATAATGATATTCAGCCAGACAGCGCCATTATCACTGGTGGCGGAGATCCCAATCTTTCACCTGATGCGGGAAGACCTCTAATATAATCTCAGGGGATTAATTTTTCTGGTCAAAAAAGCACCTTCTCACATTCATTTTGCGAAAAATGAATCGTGGAAGGTGTTTTTTGGGGTTTTAAGAAGTTAAGGAAATAATTCTTCCTTCGGTTCTATACGGAACTTTTTCTGTATTGATGTTTAAATTGATAAATCATTTGCTCCGAAATGGCTGTATAACCGGCCAAATTTGGATGGACGCCATCAGGGGAAAGATTTTGCAGGTGGTCCCCGTTAATGACCTTTGTTGTTTCAATGACAATCGACCCAGGGACTTTATGAGCAACCTCATATATATTAACATTCCATTTTGGCAGCATTTTATCTGCCAGAGGGTACAGTTGGTCATCTGGTGATAATGGATTATACAATTCTAAGAATACAATTGTAACCTTGGGATTTAGCTTGGTAATTCTCGATGTAATATCAGACAAATTTTTCGAGAAGGTGGTTTGCAATTGGTCATAGCTTTGAATGACGGTACGAAAATTTTGCCCGTTTGCCATTCGAAGAATATCATTGCCGCCCACATTAATTGTGACAATGTCGGATTGCTTGATCGATTCATCAAATCGACCCTCTTGAACCAGGTCATTTAATTCACTACTGGTGATCCCATTGATTCCTTGATTTTGAAATTCAATTTGTTTTGCGGTTTGTTCTGCCAATTTGCTAGAAAATAGACTGCCAAAATTTTCATTCTTTCCTGCACCGACTCCACGTATAATAGAATCACCAATCGCCAAATGGTGAATCTGAGAAGTTTTAGCATTTCGATAATAATTGAGATAAGAGATTTGGTCAGAACTCTTATTAACCACCGCAACCGCGTGTTTTTTCATTTGGTGGATTTGGTACTGAGGATAATAAAACCACGCAGAAATACCAAGGCCAATGAGCAATACAAAAACTATTAGATATTTTACTATTTTCATACCAACCACTCCTTGAATATTCTATTATAACAAGAATAACAAGTGAAAATAAGTAGGAGTTGATTTCCAGTTAAAGTAAGGTAAATAGAGATACAATTGAAAAATTGGGTTGAACCTAGAGGGTTAATGAAACGAGTATCGAAATAAGTAAAGACAAGTTGACACCGCCATTCTGAGCCGAGGGGGTTTGAACATGAGTTTAAGACATAAAACACTGGAAGAACTAGAGGATTTGGAGGCAGAACTGTCTGCCCGTGAAGCAGAACGAGGTTCTAACAATTACACAATGAAGATTAATTTATATGAGGAAATGTATCGCAAACTTCAGCACCTTGTCCGACAGAAAAATGATGATTATACTAGTTCGTTAGAATACGTTAAACGAAAGCTGATATACTGCCTAATCAATTATGGCACGTATTTGAAAACCGAATATCAAAAAGATGATCGATTGGCGGCAAAATGCTTAGAGGAAGCTATGAAATATGACCATACAAATCCTATCTCACCATACCGCCTTGGTTTTTTATCGTATAAGAATCAAGCATATTCAAAGGCGACTCAATATTTCCAAAAGGCGATCGAAAATCAGAAGTATTATCAAAACAATCAATATAAACTAAATAGCCAACAACAGGTTAATGCTTATTTGTATTTGACGAATAGTGCACTCCATATCGCCAAATCCACTTATGAAGAAATGAAACAACTGCCTGCTTCGAACGATTTAGAAATTCCAAATCACGGGTTCTCTCCTCTCTTTAAAAGGCTGCTAGAAAATGATCAGTACCTCCAATCACATGCTTTTTATAAAATTAGTCAGACAGAAAAAACTACCTGTTCAAAAGAGGAATGTGAGGATCTAATTAAATCTAAACCATTTGAAACGATTATTTTATATTTTAGTGACCGAAATATTTCTGTATTTTTTGAAGGAGAAGAAACCTCGCTTACTCAAGATCAAGGGAATATGCTGAGTTATTTTCTGTTAAAAAGTTCAGAAGAAGACCCGCGACGAGAAATGCATTCTCAGTCGTTGAGAGGATTGAAACGAATACGTATATCCAAGCTGTAAACAGATTAAGAAATAGGTTAAGGAATGCAGGATTTCCCTCAATTATCCAAACCACAAGATACCAAGAGGAAACCGCCTACTTCTATAATGGTGCGTATCGATTTTACGTCCTATACAGGGTCGATGAAGAAATTGAATATGCTTAAAGTGCGATGACATAGCTGTCATCGCACTTTTCGTATACTTAGACCATCAGAAAAAAGGAGATGGTTACATGAAGAATTGGAATCAATTATTTATTCGTCACGGTTTTATGGTCGAGGAGATTCGTCCCAATGTCTTTGAGAGTCTAAGAGAAACGGAGGAAAACGTTGCATTTTTGATTGAAAGCTTTGAGAAACTTTCGATTTCATTTGTGTTAGAAAAAGGTCTCTTATCGGTTACGAGCCCAGTTATCGCAGAAGAAATCTGGTTGGCTTATGTTGATTTTAAGTATCGAGGACGGGGGGAAGGATTATGGTTTCGTCCTGGGTTGGATCAGCCAAAGGTGAGGGAGCTAGATACGTATATAGCAGGTATGGTCAGGCAATTGAATCGACTTGGCTTTTATACCAACTCTTGCTGTGATGGCCATGAAAAAAGAAGTCCTTCGATAGGTTTTACAAATGAGGTTGATATGGAAAAGGTCATTGAGGTCCTGATAGCAGCGGGTGTTCCTCGGATATTAACTAGAAATCGTGTCATTTCTTTGAATATCTCGAGAAAATTACTTCTTGATATCACAGAAAAGCTTTCTGCTATTCAACAAGATTGGTTAGAGAAAGGTATAGTATTTATTCGAAAACAGTTATTTTTGATTCAACTTGAACAGCTTTTATCGATAGCTGGAGAAAGTGGGAATGAATCGAAGGTGCGCCAATATATCATCGAAAAACTACGTTATCATGTAGATTATATGACCGTTGACAATACCGGAAACCTTCTTGCACAAAAAACTTATGGAAATGGGCATGGACCTACAATCTTACTCAACGCTCACATGGACACAGTTGACCGAATTGAACCGGACAGAACGATTGTTAAAAATGGAGAAATATGGTCGAGTGATCATGGGATTTTAGGTGCAGATGACCGGGCAGGGGTTGCCGTTCTATTAGAGATGGCTCAACGTTTACAATCATCTGGTTTTAATGGTCGAGTCAAATTCATATTCACTGTCGAAGAGGAGATCGGTCTCATTGGTGCAAGAAGCATCGATGAAACCTTCTTGTGGGATGTGGATGCCGCGATCGTCGTAGACCGGCGTGGAACGGGTGACATTGTTACATCTTGCGGCGGCTACCAACGTTTTTGTCATGAGAATTACGGGAATTTCTTTGAGGAAGCAGCAAAACAGATAGGTTTACTTTGCTGGAAAACAACAATCGGTGGTAGCAGTGACACCAGAATCTGGGCAGAACATGGTATCCAGAGTGTTAATCTTTCAGCCGGTTACAGGAATGAACATACGGAATTTGAGACGCTTGATGTGGAGGCGTGCTACAACACAGTTTCATTAATCACTAAAGTATTTAATGAGGCGAGAAATTTACAAAGGACATTTAGGAAAATAGAAATTTTGGAGAACGTTAGGAGTGAAGTCAGGTGAAAAAACAGTTTGTTTTCGTTTATGGAACATTAAGAAAGTTTGAAAGTAATGATCATTTGCTCAGAGATGCAAAGAAAAAAGGGGCTGCCGAAAATTTATTCGGCAGCTGATTCCTCTTATTTAAACATCCTGTTAACAGAATTCGTAAAATCGTTCCACAGGCCATTTCTGTTTGTTCCAGTACGAATATCATTTGAATAGTTTGTCATTTGGCCGAACGTATCTGTTTCGTAAGAAACATATACGTTGTCAATATTTCGATCCGCTGCACGGACCTGATCGATGATTTTCTGATCAAGTTTGGTGTTAGTCCCACGGGTCCCAGTAGTAGTAGTTCCGCGATTATTTCTTATTCCATTGGTAACCGTGTTGTCAAGATTGCCGGTAGTAGCACTCATATTTGTAGAGCCATTGGTTCCTGTTGTGCCGGAGTTATAGCCATTCCCATAAGTAGCATTCATATTTGGCCCCGTCCCAGTTGTGCCTTTATTGGCGCGGGTGCCGTTTTGAATATTATTATTTAAACGAACGGCCACATATGCATCATTATTTCGAATGATTACATGGGCTTGGTCAACTTCTTTCAGGCTTTCTACATTATTAATGGCACGACCTGAAACACGTAAATTTTGGTTCGAAACATTCCTTACGTTTACACCATTGATGGCATTGTTTCTAACATTGTTTACTCCCATATTGCCTGCATTATTGTCATTCAATGCATTTTTATTATTATTTGCGCAACCAGTTAATCCTAATAAGGTAGTTGCTAAAACAAAAGTTACCCAACTTTTTTTCACCACAGAAGTCACTCCCTTAAAAATGGTCTTACAAATATATAGTGACCAATTAAAGTCGAACTATGCGAGTCAAAGAGCAGGTAAATTTATAATTAGAAAACCCCAACTAAAAAACCGTTTCCCCAAGTAGAAGCACCGTTAACTGTTCCTTTCTAAGCTGCTGCTTTTCCCACGCACGGATTAATCGTTCCAAGTCTTCTGGTCCCGTGTCGTCTGCTAACCGATATGTGCCATAATGCATCGGGACGAAGTTTTTTGCCTTTAATTCAATGAATGCTTTCACACTGTCTTCTGGTGATATATGGGCAGGCGCCATGAACCATTCTGGCTCAAAGGCACCAATCGGCATAAACACCGTATCAATGGTAAATCGTTCGGCTATTTGTTTAAAACCACTAAAATAGCCGGTATCGCCTACAAAATAAAGCGTTTCATCTCGTGTTTGAAAAATCCAGCCACCCCAATGAGATGTATTCATATCCTTCAGCGACCTTCTTGTCCAATGCTGAGCGGGGACGAAATGAATAGTTACTCCCTCATGTTCCGCGCTTTCCCACCAATTCATTTCCATTACCTTCTGATAGCCTTTTTTGTTAAAAAGGGACTTCATACCCGCTGGAACAAAGTATTGGGGATTCCCATTTAATTTTTTTAGTGTGGGGAAGTCCAAATGATCGTAATGACCGTGAGAAATTACAACCACATCAATCTCTGGCAGATCTGCTAACGAGAGGCCCGGTTCCGTTAATCTTTTTTCTAGTCCCATCCGCTTGGCCCAAACAGGGTCCGTTATTATATTCATCCCATTTATTTGAATCAAAAAGGTGGAATGTCCAATCCAAGTATAAGAAGTCTGGCTCCTGTTCTCATTTAATTCTCTCACTTTTTTAGAAGGACACTGTTCAATGTTTACGGATAAATCTTTCACTTTCTTCCTTCGTTCACTCTGCCATTTCCTCATGTCCTTAAACGATTTGTAGCTCTTCACATTATCCAAATTAGTATATATCTTCATTAATAATCACCGATTTTCTTTTGAACTTTTTTATAACCAAATCATTGATATTTAAGTAAAGGATACCATGTATCAAAGCATTTTTAAAAAAATTTATGATCAATTAATCAAAGTTGTCTTTCGTATATGGCATAACTGGGAGACCTTGCATGTCCGACGTTTTTCCATGTCAGAATCTTTTTGTAAAGCTGAGTAAATAATAACCGTTAACCTCAGTTTACAAAATAAATGGTAGGGAGAAAAACCTTAATGGAGAAAAAGCGCAAAGGACTGTCCGCATGGCAACTCACAATGATGGCCTTAGGAAGTGTAATTGGCGGGTCCTTTTTTCTAGGTTCATCAATCGCCATTCATGCAGCAGGGCCCTCAATATTAATATCCTATATTTTAGCAGGTGGATTGGTATATTTAATTCTTTACGCTTTGTCAGAAATGACTGTAGCTAATCCTACAACAGGTTCTTTTAGTAATTTTGCATCACGAGAACTTGGGGAAGGGACGGGATTCGTTGTTGGATGGCTGTATTGGACAGGTACAGTTTTATCCATGTCTAGTGAAGCAACAGCTATATCGATACTAATTAGGGAATGGGTTCCAAATGTATCAATAGGCTTGCTAGGAAGCGCGATTATCATAGGTGTTACGCTGCTTAACCTTTTAGGGGCTGATAAGATTGGTAAGCTCGCAAGCGGTCTTTCTGGTGTAAAAATATTTGCGATTATTTTTTTCATCCTTACGGCATTAGTACTAATTTTCGGAGTACTTCCAGGGTCCCCGCCGGTTGGTGCTGGAGAGTTGAGGACAGAGCCAATCATGCCAGGAGGAATAAAGGGGATTGCCGGAAGCATGCTCCTCGTGATTTTTGCCTATGCAGGTTTTGAAATCATTGGATTAGCCGCGACGGAAGCAGAGAATCCGCGAGATACGATTCCAAAAGCCATTCGTTATACAGTGTTTTCTTTGGTCGGATTGTATATCGTCTATGCTGCAGTCCTACTGCCACTCATCCCAACAGCCTCTCTGAATGAAAGTGTAAGTCCGATGGTCTCCTCGCTTAAAAGATGGGGTATCGGTTGGGCTGGGCGGGCCATTAATCTGGTGTTAATTTCGGCCATTCTATCGGCCATGCTGTCATGCATATTTGGTCTTGGACGAATGATCAGGTCGCTCAGAGATGAAGGGCATGCGCCGAAATGGCTTCAGGATGATCAGGACGTACCTTATAGAGGGATATTATTTTCGGGATTTGCGATGCTTGTAGGATTAGGTTTTGGGCTCTTGTTTCCGAGAGTTTACTTGGTTTTAATCACCACGGGCGGCTTCGCTTTAATTTTTACCTATATTGTCATAATGGCCAGTCATATCCGCTTTCGCAAAAGGAATGGCTGTCCCCCAGAAGGAATTTGTCAAATGCGCGGTTATCCGTACACTTCTTGGATTGCGTTAATAAGCATGATCATAGTCCTTATGTGTATGCCGTTTATTCCCGGGCAGGGAGTTGGTTTGGTAGCAGGGATCGTAATGGTTGTCTTATATTCTTTGATTTATTACGTGATGAGATTTAGCACTAGGTCCAAAGTACAAAATACGACAAGAAAAGGAAAACCGATTATGAAAAAACAACCAAGTTTTGTGCCTGAATTTTCTGAGGAACTGAACGGAAATACCAATGAACAAGAGATTCTCTCGCAAAAAAACGATTCGCACAAATCACAGGATTTGCTCAAGGGCAACCCAATCAAAGATAATGACGAAATGTTTGAGGAAGAAGAGAGAGAAAGAGAACACTACGATGGATGATAGATATCATTAGGTGCGATGCTTCTATTTAAGAAGGATCGCTTTTTCTTTTTAATGCTGGGCGATAAAGAGAAGCATTCGCGGTAAATGGAAGAGAGGTTACATTGACCAAGTAACGAAAAAATGAGCATCCGCGGTAAATGAAAGAGGGTTACATTGACCGAGTAAGGAAAAAATGAATAGCCGTGGTAAATGAAAGAGGGTTACATTGACCGAGTAACGAAAAAATAAGTATTCGCGGTAAATGAAAGAGCGTTACATAGAAGGGTAAATTGGATGTGAGTGTGGAGAAACCTTTACATTAGAAACGGTTATTATGAACTGTCCAAAATGTGAAATGACCTATGCAGTAACACCTTGTGGGTCACATGATAAATACAATATTAAACTTGCTGGCATAAAGTACGCATAATATTAGACAATTAAAAATAATGTCATATCCATCATGATTTTTGCCTTTTGAATTAAAAAGAATAGGTTGCTTCTGCAACCTTTTTTTTTGAGCAAACAAGCAGAGAGTTTAATATGAATAAGTGTCCGAAAGAGTACTAAATAGACAAACTAATGCCATGCTGTTATGATCACGCCGAGAGCAATAAGGGCTATGCCAATTACATTTACCAAACTAAGCTTTTCCCCGATAATTACCGGGATTTCCCCTAAATTCCCCTCGAAAATGAACACTCCCATTAAAAAGATTGCCATAATGATGGCCCTAATGGCCGTCGCAGTGTTGGCATCAATATTTTGTAAACCTAATTTTCCAAATACGGACACTAATGCAGCTGATGTAGCTGAAAGTAGAGCAAATACAAGTCAGGACATATCCACTCACATCCTTCTTTTTCTATCAATCTACTGTTTCGACTTTAGGAACACTAATCCCCTTACTATGGATTTTTTAATTAACTTTTAATATTGCATTAATACAATTTTTAGGTTATCAGACTATACTTTACCTGTATCAATATATTGAAACTTTTGATAAGTGATCATCGAATATAGAAAGATATAAAGTAAAGGAGTAAAAAGGAAATTCATTAAAATTCTTAAACTGTCTGATAATTTGGAGATGCACATAAACAGGTAGCAAATGTCATAAATGAAGCAAACGATGATATTAGTTTACGAAGAAATTTATATAATGTGGTGAAAAAATGTTTAATTTTTGGAAAAACGCTAATCAAGAGAAAAAGCATTTATATTTTGCAATACTTTTATTGATAGTTTACGTTTCGCCCTTATTTATTTTAGGGGAAAACGCCCATATTAGGATTCATGATAATTTAGATTCTAACATTGCCTGGTACAAAGTGTTGAAAAATAGCGGACAATTATTTGGCGGAATTAACAGTACAATCCCGCAAATTATTAATGGCCTGCCGCGAAATGCTTTTGGAACCGAATTCAGCGGGATTCAATGGCTGCATAACTTGTTTCCATCCATGCTCGCGTATTCCATAAGTCAATCGATTACAAGAGTGTTTGCCTTTTTAGGTATGTATCTACTTCTAAAGAAGCATTTTGTAAGAGATGAAGAAGCGTACCTTATCCGTGTATGGGTATCGGTGGCTTTTGCCCTGACCCCATTTTGGCCGTCCGGTATGCTTAGTACTTTGGGAATGCCACTTGCATTATGGGCTTTTTTGAATATTAGAGAGGGTAAACATACCTGGAAAGAGTGGCTCACTCTTATATTGTTACCTTTCTATTCTAGTTTTGTGTTAGGATTTTTCTTCTTTTTATGTTTCATGGGGTTATTGTGGCTAAGAGATTTTCTTGTGAAACGAAAAAGCAATTGGTGCTTCTTTTCCAGTATCGCACTAATGACAGTTATTTATTTACTGATAGAGTATCGTCTTGTTTACTCGTTAGTGTTTCCCGAAGCACCAACCAGCAGAAATGATTTTGTTAATTCAAAGCTTGGACTTTGGCGCACCATCCGATTAGTTTTTAAAAACTATTTTTTAGGCCATACACATGTATTAACACTTCACACCTTAGTAATCGTCCCTCTTTCTTTTCTAGTTCTATGGATGTTGAAAAATAAAAAAAGAAACTGGTTAGAAAATCGCTATCTTTATCTTTTCATGTTTAATATCGTTTTATCCGTTTGGTATGCTTTTTGGTTTTATAAAGGCTGGGAGCCGCTAAAGGAGCGCGTCTCACTCTTAAATACATTCAACTTTGCAAGATTTCATTTCCTAAGACCGTTAATCATTTACCTCATGTTTGCAGTTGGTTCCTATTTACTTTGGAGGATGGGAAAGAATTGGCGGAGATTTGTTAAAATATGTCTCATTGTTCAGATTTTCGTCTTGTTTGCAGCAAATGATGAAATTGTCTACAGGAGTGCTGGAAAGCCCTCTGTAAAGCAATTCTATTCGACAAGCCAATTTCATGAAATTAAAAAATATATCGGTAAACCCCAAAGTAGTTACAGGGTGGCAAGTATAGGACTCCACCCGGCGATTGCTCAATATAATGGTTTTTATACACTAGATACCTATAATAATTTCTATCCCTTAGCTTATAAACGAGAGTTTCGGAAAATTATTTCGAAAGAATTAGATAAAAGTCCTACCTTGAAGGAATACTTCGATGAATGGGGCGGCAGATGTTATCTTTTTGTCGCAAAATTAGGTAAAAAATATGATTTTAAAAAAGATTCAAAGGTAAAGATTGACCATTTACAACTTAATACAAAAGTATTTAAAAAGATGGGCGGACAATATATCTTCTCAGCAGTCCCTATCTTAAATGCGGATGAAAATGGGCTTGTATTCAAAAAGGCCTTTGAGCAAAGAGATTCTGCCTGGAAAATTTACCTTTACCAAGTCAAATAATGTGGTTACAGGAGTGATTCCATATGAATAAACCGGTGTTAACGATTGTGGTCCCTTGTTTTAATGAAGAGGAAGTATTAGCTGAAACGTCGGCACAATTATCTTCTGTTTTATTTGAATTAATGGAGGAGTCGCTTATTTCAATAGACAGCAAGATCCTCTTTGTAGACGATGGCAGCAGGGATCGGACCTGGGAATTAATTGAAGTGGAAAATGAAAGAAATCCAAATATAAGAGGATTGAAGCTTGCTAGAAATGTTGGTCATCAAAATGCACTCTTAGCTGGATTAGAGATAGCCTCTAAGCAATCAGATTGTGTCATTTCAATCGATGCGGATTTGCAGGATGACATAAAGGTCATCCATCAATTTATTGAAAAGTTTTGGGAAGGACAGGATATTGTCTATGGTGTAAGGGATAGCCGAGAGACGGATACGTATTTTAAGCGGACAACTGCTTTAGGTTTTTATCGGATGATGGAAAGAATGGGGATAAAACTTGTCCCAAACCATGCAGATTTTCGTCTTATGAGTAAACGTGCTTTAGATGAGCTATTAAAATATAAAGAAACAAACTTATTTCTTCGTGGACTTGTTCCACTTGTAGGTTATAAATCCACAAAGGTCTACTATGACAGAAAAGAGAGATTTGCTGGAGAATCAAAATACCCACTAAAGAAAATGCTTGCCTTCGCATTTGATGGAATGACATCCTTTAGTGTCGCCCCAATTCGATTTGTCACATTTATTGGATTTATGGCCGTGTTAATAAGTGCCATAGCAGAGGGCTATGCGATAACCCAAGAAATATTAGGTCACACTGAATCCGGATGGACTTCTTTAATTATTTCCATTTGGTTTGTTGGAGGTTTACAAATGTTGGGTATTGGTATTATTGGAGAATATATCGGTAAAATCTATCATGAGGTTAAAAGACGGCCAAGATATGCTGTTGAAAAAGACTTATACTCGCGTTTAGTAGTGGAACAACTGCAAAAGGCAGCAGTTGAAAAATAGGAGAAGCTATGAAATATTCATTCGTTCGCTTTATTATAGTAGGAATTGTTAATACTGTGGTTGGGTTATCCGTTATGTATCTTCTTTTACATCTACTTGGACAGTCCTATTGGATGGCCACTTTTGTTGGCAATTCAATTGGAGCCTTTGTTAGTTTTATTTTAAATAGAAATTTTACGTTCAAAAGCCAAAATTCAATGTCAAAGAGTGCGGTCCGCTTTGTAATTGTTATCTTGTGCTGTTATTTCCTTTCATATGAAATGGGAAGGCGTTTCGTGGTAGACATGTTAAAAAATAATGACTTCATCCCAAAGAATATTCAAACTGATCTCTCAGTCCTAGTTGGTACTTGTTTGTACACGGTATTAAATTATTTAGGACAAAAGCTATTTGTGTTTTCAAAAAAGGATACCGCTATATTCAGTACTGATTCAAAATAAATAAGAAAAAGAGGAGAATTTTAAATGAGTTATTCAGGGGATATACAAAATCCATCCAGTGGCCGTCAAATGTTGAATAATGATCCAGAAGTTACAATCTTCTTCTGGATCATTAAAATTTTGGCAACCACGGTGGGGGAGACAGCTGCAGACTTTTTGAACGAGCAATTGCCACTAACCCAATCAGTACAGCAAACATTGCACTACAAATTCAAGCTATATGCAGTGCTGTCCTTCTGGATTGCCTATGTCTTGGACCCGTCCATTCGGCGCTTCTCTTGGTGATTTCCTGTCACAGTCTCAAAAAAACGGTGGTCTTGGTTTGGGTACGGTGGGAACCAGCACAATCTTCCTGATAACCATCTTGGGATTGCTTACCTACCTAACTAAGACGAAGATCGACTCTCCGAGTATAGTAGAGAAGTAGAACTTGTCTTGGTACAATATTACAAGTTTATTAGGGAAAGAAAATGGACGTTACGTGATTATATTATTCTTGTGATATTATTGCCGGATATTTAACGAGCGGATTTTGGTAACAGTTCCATTTGGTTTTTCCAATACTATGAAAAAAAGGTTACACCAAGAAATATAAACGAGGAGAATAATGGTGAAAATTATAATGGAGTAGCCATACTCCTTTTCAATTTTGATCTTATTCGCTTTTTCTTCACAGTATTGGAATTACTTTATAGAGATCGTACATGTTCTACCCTTAGATTAAATCAGCTAGGATCGTTTTCATCCAGAGACAAAACAGTTACATTTGTTGAATCCCCATTTTCAATTTCTGTTTGAGTGGCATCTCTATTTAGTACATCCTCTGTATCCATACCTTCTGCAATAGTTGGATCTCCTTTTGAATATGTATCTTTTTTCATTTTAGATTCTCCTTTAAATCGGTTTGAGTAATAAATAACACTATTTTATTGTTTGCAAAAATAATTAATTTATTTTATTAGTTGGATAACATTTAATTCAAAGAGAAAAGCACCCTATTTAGAGTGCTTTCCATAATCATATTTACTTACTGAACAAACTTCTAACTCCTTTATAAATTAAGACGAGTGAGAAGATTAAAACAGTTAGTATACCAATGATATCAGTGATTGGGGAAACGCTTTCAAGAAATGAATCAGCTAAGGGAACTCTAATAAGTGCGAAACCAGATAAAATTGTAGCAAGAAATAAAAAAATTCGATTATCCATTTGGTTTACCCTCCTTCCGATGCGATTGATAAAATATATGTCAATATTGTTACGGATATGTCAATTGCGTAAAAAATATAATTACAAAAGAAATGTGTAGAAGTGAAATGATTTTAGAAATAAGGAGGAAGAATGAACCAATAAAACTCAATTTAAGTCTAAATGTAAAATTGACATAATATTTTCATAAATTGCACATTTAAAAAGCCAATTAATATGATATGTTATACAAAAATAGTTCCCAAAATGGTGGGTGTGAATCTGGCTAACTTTTATGATAAATTACCGCTCGATGTACTTGCACAATTTCTTTATCATATTAATAAAAAAATTGAAAATGGCATACTTTCCAAATCGTTGAACTATGAAATTGAACTCATCAATAATTGCGTTAATAAAAAGGGATTAAGTATTACAGAATTAGATAAATATTTAATTAAATAGTTGGTTTTTAATTTAAATGAGAGTTGGGTTTGCAGCCTTTTTTCATATTCCCATTAGGAAGAAAAGCGTATTAATATGCCGAAATTCGGAGGTTAACCATGTTTATTAAAACCTTAGAAAATACAGAAGTTAGCTCAGTCATTTTTATTAGAGATTATTTGCAGTTTTATTTTGAAGGTGAACAGATTAATGGAACCTTGACTACATATTCATTGCCAGTTTCAGTCGTGAATGGCCGATATTTTGAAAGCGCCTCATTAGGATATCGAGATTCTTTATGTTCTCTTATTAACCATCAAGTAAAGAAGTCGAAAATTATTAGTGATCAAAATATTGTTTTAACATTCGATAATGATGATAGGTTAGAGGTTTCATTAAAAAAAGAAGATCGTAGTGGACATGAGGCAGCAATGCTCCGGGTCAATAACGAGATTGCAGTTTGGTAAAAACGCTCTTCATAAAACGGAAGAATAAGCTGCCTTTATTGGTGGCTTTTTTTCACTTTGTTAAAAGATTTGTGAAATAAAAATAGATACTTATTGACACGACAACGTGAAATATGATATTTAAATATATGGATTAGCACTCAGGTGGTGAGAGTGCTAATAGGTGCTGATTTACTTTTTAGATAATCTAAATCAGTTTTTACATATTAAGAATAGAAAGGGGCTTTTTCTATGTCGAAGATACAGTTTAAAGCAGAATCTAAACGATTACTAGAGATGATGATTAACTCCATTTATACTCACAAAGAGGTATTTTTAAGAGAGTTAATTTCGAATGCCAGTGACGCCATTGATAAAATTTATTACAAAGCCTTAACTGACGATGCTTTAAGTTTTGATCAATCCAATTATTATATTAAATTAGAAGCTGACAAAGAAAACCGTACACTTAAGATTATCGATACAGGGATCGGGATGACCAAAGAAGAACTGGAAACAAATCTTGGGACGATTGCCAAAAGTGGTTCCCTAGCATTTAAAAAGGAAAACGAATTAAAAGATGGCTATGACATTATCGGTCAGTTCGGAGTAGGTTTTTATGCTGCTTTTATGGTTGCTGACGTAGTTACTGTGATTAGTAAAAATTTAGATAGTGATGAGGCTTTTAAATGGGAATCCACAGGTGCTGATGGATATACGATTGAGCAGGTAGAAAAAGATTCAGTTGGGACAGAAATTATTTTAAAGATTAAAGAAAATAGTGAAGATGAAAACTATGATGAGTATTTAGAGGAATATCGCTTAAAAGCGATTATCAAGAAATATTCAGATTTCATCCGTTATCCAATCAAAATGGATGTTACCAACAGAAGACTCAAGGAAGGCAGTGAGTCCGAATACGAGGATTATCAAGAAGAAGAAATTATCAATAGCATGGTTCCAATTTGGAAAAAAAATAAGAGCGAGCTTACCGATGCAGATTACGAGAACTTTTATACCGAAAAACGCTACGGTTTTGACAAGCCAATTAAACATATCCATATCAGTGTCGAAGGGACCATTAGATATAATTCAATCCTATATATTCCTGAAAAAACTCCGTTCGACTTCTATTCGAAAGAATTTGAAAAGGGCTTAGAACTCTATTCCAATGGGGTTCTGATCATGGAAAAATGTGCTGACCTGCTGCCAGACCATTTCAGTTTCGTTAAAGGGATGGTCGATTCCGAAGATTTATCTCTTAACATTTCAAGAGAAATGCTCCAGCATGATCGCCAATTGAAGCTGATTGCTAAAAACATTAACAAAAACATCAAAAGCGAATTACTAAGCCTTCAAAGGAAAGAACGAGAAAAGTATGAAGAATTTTATCAATCCTTCGGTCGTCAGTTAAAGTACGGAGTTTATAATGACTTCGGTGCAAACAAAGAATTATTACAGGACCTGATCATGTTCTATTCTTCTAAAGAGAAGAAACTGGTTACGTTAGATGAATATGTATCAAGGATGCCAGAAGATCAAAAATATATTTATTACGCTTCCGGTGAATCGATTGAACGAATTGAAAAATTACCACAGGCCGAATTCGTTTCTGAAAAAGGCTATGAAATCCTTTATTTCACTGAGGATATCGATGAGTTCGCAATCAAAATGTTAATGACCTACAAAGAAAAAGAATTCAAATCCATCTCAAGTGGTGACCTGGGAATCGAAGGGGAAGAAAACAAGGACGATTCCGAATCAACAGAGACGGAAAACAAAGAACTCTTTGACTATATGAAAAATATTTTAGCGGATAAAGTGAAGGATGTAAGGATTTCAAAAAGGTTAAAGTCCCACCCGGTCTGCCTGGCAACTGAAGGGGAAATATCGATTGAAATGGAAAAAATTCTTGCTGCGATGCCGAATAACCAAAATATCAAAGCGGATAAGGTCTTAGAAATCAATAACAATCACGAAGTCTTCCAATCATTAAAAGAAGCATTTGAAAACGATAAATCAAAATTAGATCTCTATACCAAGTTATTATACAATCAAGCACTATTGATTGAAGGATTACCAATTAGTGACCCAGTAGAATTTACGAATGATATTTGCAAAATAATGGTGTAATCTTCTAATGAACTGGCCGTTCTCGCATAAAGTGAGGGCGGCTTTTTAATTTTCATAGGCAAGTATCTGAAATGGTAATATTTAGATCATTGGCGACAGAAATCTAATAAAAATGGCTAATATGGTATCCTATAGGGCTTATTGGCAACAATAATCCGATAAAAAAGGTGAAAAATGAATCCAATAGGGCTTATTGGCAATAATAATCTGATAAAAAAGGTGAAAAGTGAATCCAATAGGGCTTATTGGCGACAATAATCCGATAAAAAAGGCTAAAATAGTATCCAATAGAGTTCATTGGCGACGTTTTTCAGATAAAAAATCCATGAAATGTATCCAATCAGTGTTTTTTATAACAATAAAAAAATACTTCAGTTAAAAGAAAGGCAGGCTACTAAATTGATAAGAGAAATTGTTGTCGAGGCTGACAGTGTAATCATCGATGGGGTGGAAATCTATGGCACATTTGTGAGAGAGTACTGTAAGTCTTGTGGGAATGAATTAATCCTTTATGAGTTATATGATTCGGAATTTTGTCCTCAATGCAACGAGTGGAAAGCTAATGTTTGTGGCGATAATAGTTGTACCTTTTGTAAGGAAAGACCAGAAAAACCATTACCGTTGAAATAGACATTTTTTCCTTAAAAAGAAAAGGCTATCTGTTGTGCGATTCTAATATTTCCTATCAAAATAACTCTTCTTACTTTAATGAGTAAAATCTGTATACGTATTACCTACCTACCAATCTATCTTCTCTTATTAAATAATCATTTCCATCTTGATCTTTAAATGAGAACATGTTTCCAAATGGAAGTCTTAGCATTTCCTCTACTGATACTCCATTTTGTTTCATTTTTTCAAAAGCTGCTTCAATGTCAGTGGTGCTGAAAAGAATGGAGGGATGGGCAACTTTAGAAGGTTGATGTTGTTCCATATTCTACTTAGGAGGGTTTACTGAAGGTCTACTATTATTGGAGCTAGTGTGTTGATTTTATTTATTTTCCTTACAATTTTTAGAGATAATGAACAATTTTAATGGATTTGTTTAGTAATACACAAATTCCGTTCATTTAACAATTGAATGTGCTTTCCTTCTGGTTATAATAGGAAATAGTTAACTATGTTATTTAAGAAAGCGAGGACAAATCAATTGGATTATATGAAACTTGGAAATACCGGTTTGGATGTATCTCGGCTTTGCCTTGGCTGTATGGGTTTTGGTGTAGCAGAGAGTTGGATACATCCTTGGGTAATAGGTGAGGAACAAACTCGTCCTATTATTAAAAAAGCCCTTGAGTTAGGAATCAATTTTTTTGATACAGCAAATGTATACTCAGATGGAACAAGCGAAGAGATTGTTGGAAAAATTTTAAAGGAATATGCCAATCGAGATGAAGTCGTTCTTGCAACAAAAGTATATTTCCCTATGCATGCAGGTCCAAATGGAAAAGGTCTTTCTCGAAAGCATATTATGAGTGAAATTGACAAGAGTCTTAAACGGCTAGGGACAGATTATGTGGATCTTTATCAAATACACCGGTGGGATTATAATACCCCTATAGAAGAGACTATGGAAGCATTGCATGATGTTGTGAAGGCTGGTAAGGCAAGATACATTGGTGCTTCTGCCATGTTGGCATGGCAGTTCCTAAAAGCAAACCATGTCGCTGAAAAAAATGGTTGGACGCGGTTTGTATCCATGCAGAATCACTTAAACCTTTTGTATCGTGAAGAGGAACGTGAGATGCTGCCGTTATGTAAGGAAGAAAAAATCGGAGTGATTCCGTATAGCCCGCTTGCTTCAGGAAGATTGACGCGTGATTGGGCTGAAACAACGCATCGTTCCGAAACGGACCAAGTACAAAAGTCTAAATATGATGCTACTGCTGATACGGACAGATTGATCGCGAAGCAAGTTGCTGCCATTGCCGAAAAACGTGGCGTACCTCGCGCCCAAATTGCACTTGCTTGGTTGCTGCAAAAGGAACCGGTAATAGCTCCTATTATTGGGGCTACAAAAATATCGCATCTTGAAGATGCAGTACCAGCTCTTTCAATCAAGCTAACACCTGAAGAAATAGCATCACTAGAGGAACCATATGTACCGCACCCAGTAGTTGGTCCCTTAGTTTAGGTCAACACGAGCTATACATTGTGTTTTAACGGTGTTCATGATAACAAAGACCAAAACAGTAAAGAAACGGAACTTCCTTCGGAGCAGTGTGCCAACACTGCTCTGTTTTTTTATAAATTCCTATCTAATAAAATCCCTACTTGTTCTGCCATCACACGAGGCGTACAAGGCATTCCATTGTTGAACCACCATTCCACTAGCCCTACGTAAGAAGTGACAATAAATTGAAGAATAATATCTTCATTTAATCCTTGATTTTTTCCTTTTGCTACATCCACTTCATCTTTAAATTCTTCGATGAGAAATTCAAGGAACTGATTACGAAATGAAGGGGCTCCTTTACTGGCTAACATCGTGGAAAAGAATAAATAATGATTTTCAAGGTATTCGAACCAAGGGAGATTTGCATCTATATAATCCAATTCAGATGACGATTCACATATCTCCCGTAGTTTTTCAATATGTTCTGCAATGAGCTTATCCAGTAGATCATATTTATCCGTGTAATGAAGATAGATCGTTCCCCGGCTAACATTGGCCCTGTCGGAAATATCTTGTATTGTAATGTCATCAAAATTTTGTTCGGACATCAATTCAATAACTGCTTTTTTAATCGCTTCTTGGCTTTTGGCTATTCTTCTATCCACTTTAGGCATTGTGAGGGTCACCAAACTTTCATAAAGATATTTAACAATTTAAATGGATTTGTTCATTACTTAACAAAACGTGTTTATTTAACCATTGTAAGTATTTTGTATCTGATCATAATTATAGACATGTGTTCACTAATTTATCAATGTTTATTATATAAATCATCTTGATATGGGAAAATCGAATAATGTACATTCAAATTTTTAGTATTACCAAGTAAGAATTGTGTTGTCTTAATGTGTAACAATCATAAAAACCTAATGACCCGTGTTCTAAGTGTCCCAGGTGCAAAAGCACCATTTGAAAAAACTACTATTGGAAAAAAACGGATGATTTTTCTCATCCGTTTTTCATGTTGTTCGAATTAATTGAGATACTGTCTTAATATACTTAATCCTATTTTTAACTCATCTAATGAGTTTGTGGAAGCTAGTGCAATACGCAAATACTTATCAGGGGTGGTCTGCCCACTTAAAAAACGATCAGAATGAAAGACTCTGATACCTTGTCTTTTCAAATCCGATTCAAGCTGAAAGGCATCGTTAAATCCTTGAATTGGAAGCCAACGATAAAAACTAAAAGGGTGTCCAACATTCTTCCTTAAAGGAAAATATTCAAAATAAATATCATTTGCAGTTTGTGCAAGCTGTTTCTTTAGAGAGACAATTTCATGAGCCTTCCCTGATAAGATAAGCTCTGTGATCACCTCTGCGTCTAAAGAAGAGGTTTTTACATTGATGTTAAAAATAGCCCGCTGAATTTTCTCGCATAACGCATCACCATAGACCATATAGGCAACTCTTAAGCCAGAACATATGGACTTAGAGGTGCCGCAAATATAAATGCTCTGTTCTGGGAGTGAATTGAACATTGGCTGCTGGTAATCGGAGATTATACCTGCCGTCAGAAAAGCATGAATATCATCCTCAATTAATATTAAACGATGCTTACTGATGACTTTAGCTAATTCTTGCTTTCGAAACTCTGGAATCATCACTGTGGTAGGATTACAGCAAGAGGGCATTAGGAAAATGCCGTGAATATTTATTTGGCTACACTGCTTTTCAAGTTCGACTGGTAATATCCCAAACTCGTCTCCAAGAATGGGGACTAACTGAATATGGAACATTTTTGCCAACTCGATAAAATTTGAATACGTGTATAAATCGGTGGCAATTCTATTGCCAGGCTCAAACAAAGCAGCTAAAGCAATTGCCAGTGCATTTTGGGCACCAGAAACGATTGCTATATGCTCATGGTCCGTGTGAATTCCGAAAGACTCAATCCAGTTTAGAGCTGCTGTTTTTTGATGTAGAATCCCTGTCGGTTCGTTGTAGTTTAGTAGCTGTTCTACATAACTTTTGTTCACAACCTTTTGAATAACCTCTGTTACGATAGCATTGGTTTGCTCAAACGATGCCACAAATCCGAGCTCAATGAGGTTTGCTGTTTTATCAGCGGAAATGGTTATAGAACGGGCGGCATTTGGAGCTACAAATGTTCCACTTCCCGTAACGGCATAAATCAATCCCTTGACCTCACATATTTTGTAGGCACGGGTAATCGTGGTGAAGTTTAAGTCAAGAAAATCCGCTAATTCTCGTTGCGGAGGTAACTTTGTCCCAGGTGCCAAAAAGCCATTAATAACATCCTGTTCAAGTAGTAACGCAAGAGATTTATAAAAAGGACGATTTAAGGCTTTCTTATCAGGTTTCCAAGACATTGGATAATTTTCAAATGAATTGATTGGCATAGTACACCTCTAATATTTGTTTTCCATACAATCATATCATTTTTGTATGGAAAACTTATAATTAAATCGGATCGTTTGAAAAGGTGAAGAAACGAGTTTGTTTTATGTATGGAAAAATCAATCTGTACCCTCGTTTTGATAAAAGGGGGTATTTTCTATGTAGGGATAATTGTAATCCATACAATTTTTGAGTTTTTTGTATGGATTTTGTATGTTAAATTTAAATAAATTTAGCAATTGAGGATGTGAATCATTTGAAAAAAAGAAATCAAATATGGATTGCATTTCGTGCGGCTTTTCCATATACAGTCCCCATTTTTGCTGGATTTGTATTCTTGGGAATTGCATATGGCATCTATATGAATTCATTAGGGTTTAGTGCATTTTACCCGATTCTGATGAGTCTATTCATATTTGCAGGATCAATGGAGTTTGTGGCAGCCAATTTATTGCTTGTCGCTTTCAATCCGATTAACGCCCTTTTTCTAACTTTAATGGTGAATGCACGACATTTGTTTTACGGCATATCCATGCTGGATAAGTATAAGGGAATTGGGAAAAAGAAGATCTACATGATTTATGGGCTTTGCGATGAGTCTTTTTCAATCAATTGTACTGTTGATATTCCGAAGAATGTAGACAAGGGCTGGTTTATGTTCTTTGTGACACTACTCAATCATTCCTATTGGGTCATTGGTTCAGCAATTGGCGGCATTTTTGGATCACTTGTCAAGTTCAACACAGAAGGACTCGATTTTGTTATGACAGCTCTCTTTGTAGTCATTTTCATTGAACAGTGGATGAAAGAGAAAAAGCACCACAGTGCTCTCATCGGTGTTGGGCTTTCAACTGTCAGTCTCTTTATTTTTGGCGGAGACCACTTCATTATCCCTGCGATGTTTGCCATTCTTGGGATACTGACCCTCCTTAGAAAGCCAATGGAGAAAGTTGAGGTTAGCACCATATGACAATGAGTTTAACGCAACAGATTATTACGATTGCTATGGTGGTTTTGGGCACAGTGCTTACAAGGTTTCTTCCATTCATCGTTTTCCCATCGGGAAAGCCTACACCGCAGTATGTACAGTATCTCGGTAAAGTGCTGCCAACAGCAGTAATTGGGCTTTTGGTCATTTATTGTTTTAAGGACGTGAGTTTAGTTTCTGGAAGTCACGGTTTACCTGAATTGATTGGGGTAGTAGTAGTGGCATTGCTTCACTTTTGGAAGAAAAACATGCTCCTGTCTATAGCTGTAGGAACGATTGTATACATGATTTTGGTTCAATTGGTATTTTAATTCATCACGTATACCATCCAGTTTATTGAAGCAGCAAAACCAGGACACAGAATAGTTGCCCATGCGACTGAAATAAGACGAAACTTTCGTACAGGATTTTATCGAATTGACAATTTTCATGAGCAAAATCTAATTGCAACCATGGTGTCAGTGTCATATCGTAAGGATCATTATTTTATTGAGCTTGATGAACAAGTCTGAGTCGACGACCTTTTTTCTTGTTTCACAAACGAGGCAGTTTTATGGAAGAAGGAGATTGTGTATTATCTGTAGAAGTTTAAAAAGTTACAAACGAATGGGTTTGAGGAATTTCTCTGAACGACTACATTTTATTTTAGGAGGGAACAACATGGAAGTTTTTGCAGAATATTTAGCGCATATTGATAACCCGCAACATCGGGCCCGAACGGAAGAAGTTTTGGCTTGGGTATCTAAGAAATTTCCAAATTTAATGCCAAAAGTTGCGTGGAATCAGCCTATGTTTACCGATCACGGCACATTTATTATTGGCTTTAGCGTAGCCAAACATCATTTGGCTGTTGCCCCTGAAAGGGCAGGGATTATTCATTTTTCTGATGAAATTGTGCAGGTTGGCTATGACCACACCAAGCAGTTGGTACGTATCCAGTGGGATAATCCGGTTGATTTCACATTACTTGAGAAAATGATCGAGTTTAATATTTTGGATAAGGCAGACTGTTCAACTTTTTGGCGGAAATAATGAGCGTAAAAACAACCACTTTTTTGGTTGCTTTGGTTTTAGGATTTGATTTTAAAAGCGTTCCCGAAGCAAATGAAATTTATCGTGTGCAATAAGAAAAGCGGCAACTCATGAGATTGCCGCCGTTTGTATTGATTAATTTCTAACTAGCAAGTTGTTGTTTGATAGAACTATATATGTAGTTTCTTAGTAATATGGATACCAAACTCAATAGTAAGAATAGTAATCCACCTAAAACGATATATTGAGTACCCATTCCTGATATAAATAATCGGCCAACGGCTGTACCAAATGTTATCCCTAAGTTTCCAAATGATAGAAACAATCCATTAGCGAAATCAGGAGCTTCTGGAGCCGCAGATGTAATCCAAAATTGATTAATCATACCTCCAATAGCAAATAACATTCCCCATGTCAAAACAGTGAGTATCATAGGTAATGTGGACTTCCCCGTTAGAAATGACAATACATAAACTATTGCTAATACGATTGGGTAAGATGTTACAGTTTTCACGGCATTTTTAGTAAGCAACTTACCACCTACTAGGTTTCCTACTAAACTTGCTAAACCAAGTAAAAATAAAACCAAACTTAAACTTTTTCCCGATATATTAGTAGTCGTTTCAAGGTACTCTGCAATGTAACTATTGATACTAGATTGTGAAGAACCTATAAATACGACAGTAGCAATAGCTAACCAAGTAATTGGTTTTTTTAATACGCTTAATTGGGTTCCGTAAGAAAGTCCTTCTTTAACAGGCATAGATGGTACGAATAATAATGTAGCTATGAATGCCATAGCGTTAACGATAGCAAAGAATAACATCGCCATTTCTATGGAAGTTTCACTGGCAATATAATTAGTGATTGGTGAACTAACTAATAAACCTGCGGTTACTCCCAACATTACTTTAGAAACAGCCTTTGGTGCTACTTCCTTGCTGCAAACTATAAGAAATTAAAACAGAATGAAAATGGTAAAATAAATTGGAAAGATAACTAATTTCTTTACACTGGAATTTTGGACACATTCTTGTCGAATAAAAATTAAGGAGGAATAACTATTGTCAAAAACAAATCAAAAAATCGTTCCGCATTTATGGTATGACAAGGAGGCAAAAGAAGCAGCCGAGTTTTACGCTTCGGTATTCCCGGACTCAAAAATTACGGATGTAACAACAATCCACGATACTCCTTCAGGTGACTCCGATATTGTCTCGTTTGAACTTTGGGGGCAGAAGTTCATGGCAATCAGTGCAGGGCCCTATTTCAAGCTCAATCCGTCAGTGTCTATCGTCGTAAATTTTGACCCATCGCGAGAAAAAGAAGCGGGAGAAAAAATAAATGAGGTTTGGAACAAATTGTCCGAAGGTGGCACCGTGTTAATGCCACTTGATAAGTATCCGTTCAGTGAGAAGTTTGGCTGGATTCAGGATAAGTATGGTTTGTCCTGGCAGTTAATCCTTACCAATCCAGATGGTGAAGAGCGGCCTTCATTAGTGCCGTCACTTTTGTTTGTCGGCGATAATGAAGGCAACGCGGAAGAGGCGATTAATTTTTATTTATCCGTATTTAAGAACGCAAAGCAGGGACTTATCGCCCGCTACCCTAAGGGCATGGAACCTGACAAAGAAGGAACCATCATGTTCTCTGATTTCATGCTTGAAAATCAGTGGTTTTCCGCAATGGATAGCGCACATGAGCACAAATTCAGTTTTAACGAGGCATTCTCATTTATGGTGTACTGCGACACACAAGAAGAGATTGATTACTACTGGGAAAGGCTCTCTGCCGTTACTGAAGCCGAGCAATGCGGCTGGCTGAAAGATAAGTTTGGCCTATCCTGGCAGATTGTGCCAACTGAGATGGACGAGATGATGAGCAAAGGCACTCCAGAGCAACTTGCGCGCCTAACGGAAGCATTTCTTAAAATGAAGAAATTTGATCTTGTGAAATTACAGAAAGCATACAAGGGCTAATGAGAATACAGCCTACGGAAGATCTGAGTTAGTCGATCAAATGATGAAGAGTTCAGTGAAATGCTTATATGAAACTAAATTTTCCTTGATGAATGATAATTTTACATAAAAATGTGATTGAATTAACGGGTGCAAGAGTTTAAAATCCGGCTACATAGCCGGATTTTGTGTTCTTCGACTAACGATGCATGTGATATTTAATGTGGAAGACGGCATTCTGTTAGTTGTACTTCGAAACAGAATTGTTCATTGCGCTTTGAGAGAAAGTAAAATGATTGAATTTTGCCATATCCAAATCCATTGAACAAGTTATTTAAAAAGCAATATAGAATTTTAAAAGAGACCCTCAGAGGTCTCTTTTATAATGAACTTCTTTCATAGAATAGACGAAACCAAATTTTGGAATACTGTGGGTAGTATGTAAAGCCGGATATAAGGAGGGAAATTTAAGATGTGGATCCTAATTTTTATCATATTTATTATCTTTAATATAATTTCCTTTTTTGTTCCAAAAAGGATAGGCAGAATTGAGATTTATGCCACTTGTTTTTTTGCTTATGCATACGGAATGACGACTGACATGGTACTCGATTTGCATTATCATCTTTATGGTTATTTTGAAAAGGGTTTTCAATGGAAATCTCTTCTTGGGATCCTTCTCTACTTTCCTTCCATTAGCTTTTTATTTCTTAATTATTATCCGTCAAAAAGAAAGATAGCTTATAAAGCACTTTATATTATCCTTTGGTCCATATTCTCAGTGATTTTTGAATGGTTCACCGTGCAAACTGAATTTTTTTATTATAGTGGATGGAAACTTTGGTATTCTGCGGTAGTATATCCGCTCATCTTTTTAATTCTTGTAATTAACATGAAATTTGTTCAAAGACTAATTAGATAATTACCGATTTATCCTCTAATTACCCATCTTTCTTTAAGAAATATGTTAGGATGGACATGAAGTTACACTTATAAATAATTAGACGGGGGCAATCTGATGTATAGCTTTAAGAACGATTACAGTGAAGGCGCACATCCTAGAATATTAAATGCTTTAATAGAATCCAATCTTGTCCAAGATGATGGCTATGGGGAGGATCAATTTTCCCAAAAAGCGGTTGAACTGTTAAAGGAGAGAATGGGACGGACAGACGTTGATATTCACCTCTTATCGGGCGGAACACAAACAAATCTAATTGCGATTTCTGCTTTCTTAAGACCGCATGAAGCAGCAATGGCAGCGAGTACTGGCCATATTTTGGGGCATGAAACAGGAGCCATTGAAGCGACAGGACATAAAGTACTATCAATTGAAACAGAGAACGGGAAACTTACCCCATCTGATGTGCAAGCGGTACTCGACGGTCATCCAGATGAGCATATGGTCAAACCTAAGCTGGTATACATATCAAACTCCACCGAAATTGGCTCAATTTATAACCGGAGTGAACTCGTGCAGTTAAGTGATTTTTGTAAAAAGAACCATCTCATATTGTATATGGATGGTGCAAGGTTAGGCTCAGCACTTTGTTCAACAGAAAATGATCTTCAGTTTAGCGATCTGCCAACACTTGTGGATGCCTTCTATATCGGGGGAACAAAGAATGGGGCGCTTATTGGTGAGGCTTTGGTGATTTGCAAGGATTCTCTTAAGGAGGATTTCCGATACCATATGAAGCAAAAGGGAGCACTGCTCGCGAAAGGGAGACTTTTGGGCACCCAGTTTCTTGAACTATTCAGGGACAATTTGTTCTTTGATTTGGCCGCGCATGCTAATAAGATGGCTACCATACTTAGAGATGAAATCAGCAAAGCAAATATTCCGTTTCTAACCCATTCACCATCGAATCAAATCTTTCCGATTTTACCAAATGCGCTGATTTCGGAATTAGAGAACCATTATGCCTTTCATATTTGGGAAAAGGTCGATACCGATCACTCGGCGATTCGACTTGTAACATCCTGGGCAACAAAAGAGGAAGAGGTAGCAGCTTTCCTTGAGGATTTGAAAAAATTAATGTAAGAAGTGGAAATAATTTGAACACAAACCTCAAAAAATAATGCCTTTTCTAGCTTGATTATTGTAAGAAAATTTGATATAGTAAGAGAAATTAAAAAGACGATGTGTAACTGGCGAAACACGGATTACCGTGAGGGAGCACATAATGTCTCGTAGCCGTTCGCCTGGGCAGAGGTAGGGATTTATTCCTTACCTCTTTCTGTTTATAGGAGGGGATATTTCAACCGGCTAGGAGCCAAGATTACTTTAATATTTTAAAAATCAAGTAGATACAGATTTTAATAAAATTTGACCATTTCCGCTTGCTTAATGAATTTAGGGAATTTCAAACTATCATATAAGAATAGAGGAGAATACGAGATGAGCACAACAACACTAGACAAAATGAAAACAATCAAAACGTTAAATAATATCGCTGAGAGCGGGCTAAATGTATTCAATAAGGATCATTTTACGATTGACAATGACAGTGAAAATCCTGATGCGATTGTTGTGCGCAGTTTTAATATGCATTCACTAGAATTAGGTCATAATGTAAAGGCCATTGCACGTGCCGGAGCGGGTGTTAATAACATTCCGGTTGAAAAATGTACAGAACAGGGAATTGTGGTTTTCAATACCCCTGGTGCGAATGCGAATGCTGTAAAAGAAATGGTTCTTACTACATTGATGGCTTCATCCCGAAACCTTTTTGACGGCATAGCATGGACAAAGACATTAGAAGGCCAAGGTGACCAAGTACCGAAGCTAGTTGAAGCAGGTAAGAAACAATTCGTTGGAAAAGAAATTAAGGGGAAAACGCTGGGAGTAATTGGTTTAGGCGCCATCGGAGCACTTGTAGCGAATGATGCCCTTGATTTAGACATGGACGTGATTGGTTTTGACCCGTTTATTTCTGTTGATACAGCTTGGAATTTGTCTAGAAATGTTCAGCGCGCGATGACGATTGAACAGTTGTTTGCTAATTCTGATTATATTACGGTTCACGTTCCATTAACCGATGACACAAGAGGAATGTTTAACCAAGCAACCTTTAGCATTATGAAGCCTGGAGTTCACATTTTGAATTTCTCACGCGGAGAGCTTGTGAATGAAACAGATATGGCAGCAGCGCTTGAAGGCGGCAAGGTTGGTAAGTATATTACAGACTTCCCAAATGAAAATGTATTGAAAATGAAAAATGCAATTCCAATCCCTCATCTAGGTGCATCTACGCAAGAATCAGAGGAAAACTGTGCAATTATGGCTGCTCGCCAGGTGAAGAATTTTCTGGAAACCGGAAATATCAAGAACTCAGTGAATTTTCCGAACGCATCCATACCTTATACAGGAAAGAAACGTGTGGCAGTATTCCATAAAAACGTTCCAAACATGGTTGGACAGCTTACACTAGCTATTTCAAGCTATAATTTAAACATCGCAGACATGATTAATAGAAGCCGTGGTGAATATGCTTATACGATGATTGACATTGACAATAAAGTAAATGGCGATATCATTCCTAGTTTGCAAGAAAAAATCGATCAAATCGGTGGAATCGTAACCGCACGTATTATATAAACAAAAAAGTTCAAGGTCCCATTAATAAAATTAATGGGGCCTTGAACTTTTTTTATTTCTGATGTTTTTCTTTGATTAATTGTATCTTGATTTTTGTCTGTTTTATAATCATACTTGCTGGGGTCAAAAGCATGGCCATTTCTAGTGGGTTTTTACTTCCGCTTGTTCTGTTATTTGGGATATTTATTGCTCTTATTAACACACACGTAAAAGACCCAAGGCTGCAGGGATTTATGCGGGATATTAATCAGGTATAAGGACGAGAATTGTATACCGTAATTACTCCTTTGCAAATATTACGTAAGATAAGGTAACAAAAATGGAGACTCACAAAGATAATTGTATTAAATTATCTATATATAAATATTAGAGGGCTTGATATGAGCACGAATGACAAAGTTCTTTTTGCTGGAGATGTATATACGATAATATACGATTATAAAAATGGTCTGTACGAAATTAAAAAAGAAGATGAACGCGGGAAAGTGGTATTGGTTACTGAAAATGAGATAAATATGTTGTTGTAATTTTTATAAGAGGTGCAATCGATTCTAGAGTCTATTCATTTAAGGGAATAGGCTTTTTTTAATAAAGCAACTGGCAAAGGCAGTAAGGTAAAACTTTACGGAAGGGAGAAGACTTACTTGATTGTGGAAAGTAAGTCTATCTTTGATGCTTAAAAGTAGTCTGTTTTTTCTAAGTCTCTTATTAGCGGGTCAGTTCAACCTTATGGGCGAGTCTTTTGTTGTGAAAAAAGCTATACCATTAAAGAAAATATAGTATTTTTATAAATATATGATTACTCTGAAATATAGGAGCAGCAGTAATCAACTACTGAGTGGACTTTTAATTGAAACTTTTCATTTGCAGGTACATAGAAAACACCCGATCCATCAATGACTTTCCAATCTTCTCCTTGTAATTTATATTCTAAAAACCCCGCTAAAATTTCCATTTCTTCTTTTAAATCTGTAGAGAAATCGTAATCCCCTGGCAGCATAATTCCTAGTGTCTTCTTCGTTCCATCTTCAAATAAAACCGTCCGACTCGTTACTTTTCCGTCAAAGTATGTATTAGCTTTCTTGATAATCGTCACATGATTAAATTGTTCCATAGCTTCAATCTTCCTCTCTTCTTAGATACAACCAATTTAACATAAAAATACTTTAGTATAAATAGACAGTAAGAATAAATAGCATTTGAAAATTTCTTTACCAAGGTTGGGGAAATCAAGCTTTCTTATCTTTTGAGATCCCTGCTCCACTAAAACATCCTCTCTCTCTTTCAAAACTCATCATAGTTTTCTTATCTACAAAAGAAAATGTACAAATGCTCCAAATGAACACTTTAAAATTCACTATTTTACCAATGACTTTTAAATAGAATTTTCATAATATTACTTTATTGGACATCATGTAAGGTTTGATAACATCAAAATGGTATCTTAGCTAACAATACAATCGACCATGAATTTAACACCATCTAGGTTGGTGAACCGTATTTCAAAGGTGATTTGAATAAGATTCAACGTTTTTTATTGATCAAGAAAATAAATTTTGAGGAGTTGAAGGGACAATGTCGTCAAATTTGGCAAGTCATCGATTAGAAGAAGTAGAGATTCCTTTTGAAAAGGGATTGGACGAATCACTAAAGCCCAAAACGGAAAAAAGCAGAACAGTAGGGTCCATACCGTATATGTTTATGTGGATTGGAGATGGTGTCAATTTAGGTAACATGACACTAGGGGCTAGCTTGATTGTAGCAGGAAGCGCAACACTAAATCTTTTTCAAACATTTATCGCGGCTGCCATGGCAATTGCTATTATTTCAGGGCTATTTGCTTTAAATGATCGTCTCGGATATAGAGCAGGAATCCCCTACGTAGTACAGCTTAGAATGTCTTTCGGAATAAAAGGTTCTGTCATTTCAGCACTTTTGCGAGGCATACCTGCCATCGTTTGGTATGGTTTTCAAAGCTGGATTGGTGGTTCGGCATTAAATGAAATTGCGAAAGTTGTGACAGGCGGTAGCTTTGATAATGTTGTCATTTGTTTTGTTGTTATTCAATTGGTGCAAATTGTGCTTTCATTGTACGGTTTTCATGCCATCAAATGGGTGGAAATTCTTGCTTCGATTGTGATTATGCTTGGGCTTGTTTATGTATTTGGCGTTCTTTTAGTATCCCACAGTGAGGTTATTGCAGAAAAATGGGTCCATGCAGAAGGTTCATGGGGCTTGCCATTCTTCTCATTCATTATGATATTTTTAGGGAACTATGCAGCAATCTTTTTAAGTGCAGCGGATTACTCACGTGAGCTTAAAACGGGAATTAGTGACACGAAGCGTGGATTTTTATATTTCTCTCCTATTATTATTGCATATGGATTTGTTCTTACAATCGGTGCCATGCTTGCTTCGGCCACTGGTATTTCTAATCCAGTGAAAGCTTTCGCAATTGTGGTTGACAATCCTTATATAACAGTTGCTGTATCAGCGTTTATCGTGATTGGTGCTGTTGCTGTGAACATGGTGGCAAATATAATTCCGCCTACATACGTGATCACATTGCTTACAAAAATGAAGTATATACCGGCTGTTGTGATATCTGGATTGCTTGCATTTTGCTCGTTTCCATGGGTACTTGTCCAGGATGATTCTGCAAAAGGTCTTGGTACATTCATACTAATTTATTCCACATTCTTAGGCCCAATCGTTTCCATTTTGGTTGTTGAATATTATATATTAAGAAAGCAAAAAGTAAACATTGCGGATCTATATGATGAAAAGGGTCCATTTGCCGGATTTAATCCATGTGCGATTCTTGCGATGTTAATTGGTGCTGGAGCTGCCTTTATAGAAGTTGATTTGGGTTGGATCATTGGGGTTATTGTTGCAGGTATTGCTTACTTTTTATTAACGAAGTATGCGTTCAAAGATTCAACGTTTAAAAAAGGTACCATTTTCGAGCGGTAATTGTTATTTCAATGCTGCAATAAATTGCCAAAATGACACCCCTGTATTGAATTAGTTTAACTAATCCAATACAGGGGTGTTTTAATTTTCTGATCAATCATTATGAAGCAATGCTTTGATCTGGAATCCAATTCGGAGGCATAATGTTTGTTCAGGGTCTTTTAAACTTCGACCTAGCAGTTCCTCACACTTTTCCAAGCGGTAAATGACTGTGTTTCGATGAACAAATAGCCGCTTTGCTGTTTCAGAAAGTTGGCAGTGTGACTCCAGGTAAACGGATAGAGTTTGTAGAAGGAGATCATAGTCTTTTTTCGGCTCTGTCACCAGTCCTTTGAATGTGTTTTGGTAGAATTGCTTCATTTGTTCGTAGGGAAGCATACGTAAAATTTCTGGTACTTCTTTCGGTTGGTATGCTTCAATAAATTGGGTATTGCCAAGCGTCGTGCCGTAATAAAGAGCGTTCAATGCTTCTTTGTAAGCGTCTGGAAGACGAAGTGGTTGTTCGGCATAATTGCTAATACCAAAAGAAATCGTTTTGCTGAGTAGAAGAAAAAGAGTCGACTGGATCGTAGTTAAAAAAGTATGAAAGTCTTTCTCTTTCTCTTTCCAACTTCCTTTTGTTTCCATAAGGATAATGAATTTATTATCTATAGAAAATAATTGCATCGTTTCGGCGGATGCATGGACCGATTCTTCAATCAGGTCGTAAATGTGTTCTTTTTCTGATTGATGTTCAGAAAGTAAAAAACTTTTTTCGAAATTGTCTAGTTTGCCAACGGCACAGAAATATCGATACTCGCCAAACAACCCAAATTCTTTTCCGCGGTTAAGTATTTCCTCGGAGGAGGAGAAAGCACCATTTATGAAGTTTGTGAAAAATTCGTTTCGTAGTCGTTGTGTTTTTTGTCTTAAAGCATTTTCTTTCATTAATTCAAAAGCTATCACATTTGCAGCCTGTTCTACTGTTAAAACAGTTGTTCGGTCTGAAGGTGGGATGAATTGATGAATGAAAAGGTAACTTGGCTTTTTTTTGTGAGTATAGACAGGAAATACTGTAAAGGTTCTGCGATTCTCTCCTACGAGTGAAAATGAGGTAAAACCAGCATTTGGTAAGAAAGAAAAACTACCTGTGAGTAAAGAGTAAAAGTCGTATGACATTCCCTTTGTACTGTTAATCTGACGCAATTGATGATTTAACAGTGTCACGGGACTGCTAATCAAAACAGATAGGCTCTCAAGAATGATATCAAGTCCCTGACCATTGACGATGAGATTCGTGAAGTGTTGATGTGTCTTCATCGCCTGGTGAAGTTCGTTTGTGCGCATATCCAAAATACCGCTGAGGGATTGATGTACAATATCCCCTAAAGCTGTCTCAACCGGAATATCGATAATAGGGATGTTCAATTCATTAGCTAGTTGGATCGCTTCCATTGGAAGGTCATGCAAAAATCTGTTCGTTTTAATGCCAAGGCCGGCGCATCCTTGTTTTTGCATTTCCGTTATTAATTCTAATAGTGATAGGGGATTGTTTTTTAAGTGAAATCCAGTGGTAACAAGTAACCCGCCTTTTTTTAAGTATGGAATAATATCAGGTGCATCCATCATATTAACCGTATCAACTTCACGATTTAATCCACTGTTACCGGCAACAACGACTGCGCCAGCATAGACTGGAAGACGTAATAAATTTTCCAGCAACATTTTTATTCACTCCCAGTATGATTTTTGTATTACTTTTTAGTTAAATTAAACAACAAAACAGACAAAGTTTCTACATATTTGTGAATGTTCTTTGAGTTCTTTTCTATTAAAATAAACATAGACAAGAAAAGAGTGGGGGGAGGTTATAAAATGGAGACAGATTCGTCTGTATTATCGAAACCAGTAAACAATATGATTGAATGGCTGTCCTCCTACGGACAGACGGAAAGAAATGGTGTTACTCGCCTATTATACGATAAAAAGTGGCAAGAAGCCCAACAGGCTTTAAAGAAAGTGATAGAGACTCTTGGACTCGCTTCTTACTTTGATGACGTAGGGAATTTATACGGAAGGCTGGAAGGGTCTGGAGAAAAAGCGTCGTCTGTTATTTTAACAGGTTCACATATCGATACCGTAAAGGATGGCGGAAAATATGATGGTGCTTATGGTGTTGTTGCCGGTGTTATTGCACTTGATTATTTATCCCGGAAATATGGACAGCCAAAACGAACAATCGAAGTTGTGTCACTTTGTGAAGAAGAAGGAAGCCGCTTTCCATTAACATATTGGGGTTCCGGGAACATTACAGGTCTACGGACAAAAGAGCAGGTAGAAAAGATAGAAGATAATCATGGTATACCATTTATCCAGGCAATGAACGAAGCTGGTTTTGGACTTGGTCACTTCCGTGAAGCAAAACGAAACGACATAGATTGTTTTATCGAACTTCATATCGAACAAGGTGAAATACTTGAGCGGGAAAACAAATCGATTGGCGTTGTCAGCCACATTGTAGGTCAGCGTCGGTATAATGTAAAGGTAACAGGAGAAAGCAATCATGCGGGGACCACGCCGATGCATTACCGAAAAGACGCTGTTCATACGGCCGCTTTACTTATTCAAGCTTTAATGGAACAGGCAAAAGAAACAGATCCTATGCTTGTGGCAACGGTCGGCAGAATGGAAATTAAACCGAACATACCAAACGTGATTGCGCGTGAAGCCTTGTTCTCAATTGACATCCGCCATAGTGAAGAAGCCTTGCTTGAAGAATTTAGTGTAAAGGTTTTTGAGGCTTTCAAGCAAATTTGCCAGAAACAACAAACAAATCTTCAGATTGACAACTGGATGAACGAACAACCGGTGAAAATGTGTGAAAAGCTAAGTGATTTATCAGCAACGGTGTTAGAAAAAGAAGCAGTACCCTATAAAGTGATGACAAGCGGTGCAGGGCATGATGCCCAAGTATTCGGACAATACATGCCTGCATGCTTGTTATTTGTACCAAGTCATAGGGGCATCAGTCATTCCCCTGATGAATATACAAAAGCCGAGGATTTGGAAAAAGGCGTTCAGCTTTTGATCAAAGTCCTGCACAAATTAGCCTATTAAGGAGGACAATAATGTGACAGTATTTCGCGAATTAAACACACCTTTACGGACAATTATGACACCAGGACCAGTCGAAGCTGACCCCCGGGTATTACGGGCAATGAGTACACCAATTTTAGGGCAATTTGATCCGGCTTTTACCCAGATTATGAATGAGACAATGGAAATGCTTCGCCAAGTGTTCCAGACAAAAAACCAATGGACATTTCCGATTGATGGAACTTCACGTTCTGGTATTGAAGCAGTTTTAACTAGTATTTTAGCACCGGGAGATAAAGTGTTAATTCCTATATTTGGACGGTTTGGGCACTTGCTTACGGAGATTGCTGAACGGAACGGTGCTGAAATTCATACAATCGAAACAGAGTGGGGACAAGTGTTTGATCAGGATGAAATCATTAAAGCCATGGAACGTGTAAAGCCGAAAGTGCTTGCGATTGTGCACGGCGAAACATCGACTGGATGCATGCAGCCACTTGATAAACTCGGAAAGGCCTGCCGTGAAATGGATATTCTTTGTGTCGTGGATGCGGTCGCGACCATTGCTGGAACAGAAGTGAAAGTAGATGAGTGGCAACTTGATGCTGTTATTGGCGGAACGCAAAAATGTTTTTCAGTTCCTTCAGGCATGGCACCAATCACTTACAATGAGCGGGTAGAGAAACTTCTCGCATCCCGGAAAAAAGTGGAAAAAGGTGTACGGACAATTGGAGATGCAGTAGACGTACGTAATCCTATTCAAAGTAATTATTTTGATCTAAGCCAACTCCAGGATTATTGGGGGCCGCGCCGTCTTAATCACCATACGGAAGCGACTTCCATGCTGTATGCTTTACGGGAAGGTGCTAGAATTGTTCTTGAAGAAGGGCTAGAAGAGCGTTTTGCCCGTCACCGTCTTCATGAGAAAGCCATTATGGAAGGGATTAAAGCAATGGGGCTGACACTCTTCAATGATGTAACTTGGAAATTACCGATGGTTACATGTGTCAACATTCCAGAAGGAATTGACGGTGAAGCAGTCCGGTCTATGTTACTTGGACAATTTGGTATTGAAATTGCCAGTTCGTTTGGTCCGCTTCATGGGAAGATTTGGAGAATTGGTGCGATGGGATACAGTTGTAGGAAAGAGAATGTTTTCGCTGTTTTGTCTGCTCTTGAAGCAGCACTTATCCGGAATGGGGCATCTGTTCAAAGAGGCGAAGCTCTGCAGGCAGCACTAGATGTCTATGACCCAGCCTCTCGTATGGCAGTTTTGGTGTAATAGTAAGCCGGTTCTTATCCAAGTTCGTTTATGGTTAAGCCGGCTTTTTTTCTTTAAAGAGATACAGTTGCTATAGTGAAATGCATTTTTTGAAAAGAAGGTGGACATATGTGGGAATGGACGCGGGTAAAACATTGGACAGCAGGGCTACAATGGCTGTTTTTCCTTTTTACCAATACGGTTGTGATACCGATAACCATCGGGAGTGCCTTTCAATTGGAACAAGGAAAAATAATTGCGCTTCTTCAGCTTTCTTTTCTTGTTACCGGAATAGCTTGTATTATTCAAGCACTATTGGGTCACCGCCGTTCAATTATGGAAGGGCAGTCAGGTCTTTGGTGGGGTGTTATTTTAAGTATGTGCTACATAGCGCCGGCACAAGGACTGCCACTGACTGTTGTGGGCGGCAGTATTTCAGCCGGCATTATCATTTCAGGCGTTATTACAATGATTGTCGGTCTATCAGGTTTATCAAGATTCATTGCAAAATGGTTTAATCCGGGGGTCATGGCTGTATTTACGTTTTTATTGGCCGTCCGGCTTAATACCATTTTTTTAAAAGGAATGCTTGGTATTCCTTTTAGTGTAGGAGGGTCACCGGCTCAGATTGACATTCCAGTCTTTTTATTATCAGCTATGGTCGTATTACTCACGATTTTCCTTAGTGTAAAAGGTGGAAACGGCATTGGACGGTATTCACTTCTCATTGGGATTATCGCTGGTTGGATCGCTTATGAAACCGTCTTTAAATCAACAAGTGAGACGGTCAATATGAGCAGTGAGTCAACGATTGGGTTATTTCTTCTTGGAGATCTTTCTTTTGATATTGGAATTATCATCACGGCTGTAGTCGCCGGGATGTTAAACCTTTCAAATACATTTGGCGCCTTAAAAGGAACAGATGAAATTTACAAAAGTGAAACAACGAATGAACAGTACCGGCGCTCGTTTACAATTTCGGGTGCATTTACAATCATTTCTGGCTTGTTCGGCATGGTTCCGTACGCACCGTATGTATCGTCTATCGGGTTTTTAAATCAAACACGAATAGTAGAACGTCTACCTTTTATTCTTGGAGGCGTTATGTTTATTGTCATGGGTGTGGTTCCTGAAATCGGCAATCTAATTGCGAAAATGCCACTCAGTGTCGGGAGTGCTGCGTTACTTGTCGCTTATATGCGCTTATTACAACCAGCGCTTGGCTACTTTGCACAAATTGAACTGACAACAGCCAACTTGTACAGAGTGGCCACACCACTGTTTATCGGAATTATTTTTATGTCTTTTCCGACTGAATACTTTGGATCTGTTCCAGCAACCATTCGTCCGTTGTTAAGCAATGGGCTGCTGATGGGTATTTTATTGGCTCTTGTATTGGAAAATATTCATTTTCGCAATATCTGGAAAAAGAAAGATTATAAGCATATTAAGAGGGGGGCATAAAAAAATGATCGATAAATGGAATGCATTTATGAACAAAGACCAAACTCTTGAGCCAATAGGGTCTGGAGTATTAAACGGACAGACATTTGCGGTAAAAGATGTTTATTCGATTAAAGGGCATACATGTACGGCTGGTAATCCAGACTGGTTACGAACACACGATCCGTCTGTTGAGACAGCAAGCAGTATTCAAAAGCTTCTTGCTGCAGGGGCAAAGTTGACAGGTACCTTACAGACTGATGAACTGATGTACAGTTTAAATGGTGAAAATGCTCACTATGGTACCCCGGTAAATCCAAAAGCCCCGGGCAGAATTCCTGGAGGATCATCGAGCGGTTCCGCTTCTGCGGTGTCCGCAGGCCTAGTAGATTTTTCGCTTGGAACGGACACTGGCGGTTCGGTGAGAATTCCATCTTCTTACTGCGGATTGTACGGGATTCGTCCGACACACAATCTTGTAAGTAGTGATGGTGTCATTCCTTTGGCAAAGAGTTTTGATACAGTTGGATGGATGGCACAGGATGCTAGATTGCTTGCCCAAGTTGGGGAAGTATTACTGCCATCTTCAGATGACAATGGTTTCTTTCAACGCATTTTTCTAGAAGAAGATGCCTGGTCATTGCCGGATGCGAAATCAACTGAAGAGCTTAAAAAACTTTTGCCTGCTATTAAAAATAGTACAGATCATTTTGAACAGGTCCGGGTAGCGGATGAAGGATTTCCAGCATGGACAGAAATATTTAGGACGATTCAAGCG
The DNA here is from genome assembly GCF_018613105.1 of Bacillus sp. ISL-77. NCBI lineage: Bacteria > Bacillati > Bacillota > Bacilli > Caryophanales > Bacillaceae > Bacillus > Bacillus sp. ISL-77. Next base: position 24,981 of record NZ_JAGGQY010000051.1, on the reverse strand, counting down.
CTGGAAATTTGGGAAGAACATGGCCCGTGGATTACAAAGGAGAAGCCATCATTTGGGCCCGGAATTGCGGATAGATTTCAGATGGCCAGCATGTTGAAGAAAGAGAAGTGCCAAAGCCAGTTTGAACAATGGAAGATGATCAGGCACCGGATGGATCAATTATTAGTGGATGATGCACTTCTCGTTATACCAACTGCTCCAGGTCCCGCACCACTTTTGAATTTACAAGGTGAAACAGCCGAACAGTACAGGGCAAGAGCCATGCAATTAACATGTATTGCTGGGCTTGCAGGATTACCCCAAGTAACTCTTCCGCTCGCAACTGTTGACGGTCTGCCAGTTGGCTTATCAATTATAGCGGGTCGAAACCAAGACAAGCGTCTGTTGGAGTGGGTTGTTTCATTCGCAGAAGTTCACAATTCCAAGGAGGAAAAACGATGAAATTAGCAACAATCCGTCATAATGGAGAAGAAATTGCGGCTATTATTGAAGGGGACGGAGTTTTTCAAATGCAACAGGTCAATGAGCTGTCAGGAAACCTGTGGAGTGAAAAATTGCTTCCACTCATACAGTCTGGGGAGCTTAGCGAATTGACAGCATGGTATAACAATGAAGGTAAGATACAATTACAACAACAAAATGGTCTTGTACTAAAAGAAGTTGTATTTGCGCCTTTGTTCCGCGCTCCCGAGAAAGTACTCGGTGTAGGCATGAACTATCTGGAAAAGGCTCTTGAGTTATCGGGTAAGCCACCGGAGTTAGAGCCAGTTGTATTCATGAAGCCAAATTCAAGCTTAATTGGTCAAGGGGACACGATTGAAATTCCTCCTCAATCACCGAATGTTGCAGGGGAAGCGGAACTGGCGATTATCATCGGAAGAACTTGTGAAAACGTGGAGGAAATAGATTTTTACAATGTTATCGCCGGTTTTACGACTAGCCTTGATATGACGGCAAAAGATATTCAAAATCAAAACCCTGTTTTTCTGCAGCGGGCTAAAAGTTTTAATACGTTTTGCAGCTTCGGGCCGTATTTGATCACGGCAGATGAATTTTCCGATTTAGCATCCATAAAAGTGGAGACGGTATTAAACGGAACTGTTTTTCACGAGAATACCATTGAAAACATGATGTACCAGCCTGCCTTTATTGTGTCTTTCTTTTCCAAGATCATGACACTTCAGCCAGGAGATGTCATATTAACAGGAACACCGGGATCCGTCTTAATCCGTGAAGGTGATACGTTGGAATGCCGTGTAACCGGATTTTCAAGTTTAACAAATAAGGTGAAAAAGCGGGCATAGTAAAAAATGAAAAAGCAGTTTTAGAAATCGGCGTTTTCAAATAACAGGGGGAAGAAAATTGAAACAATTTGATATGATCATTAAAAATGGAACAGTAGTTTTACCGGATAAAGTTAAAAAAACAAATATCGTCATTAAAAATGGAGTAATCGTAGCTATTAGTGATGAGTCCTCATTTGAGGCGGAACGTATTATTGATGCATCAGGCCAGTATGTATTTCCCGGCATGATTGACGTACATGTTCATTTTAGCGATCCTGGCCGTGAATATTGGGAAGGGTTCCGTACCGGCTCACAGATGATGGCGGCAGGTGGTTGTACAACTTTTTTTGATATGCCCTTGAATGGGATTCCTTCCACTATTGATAAAGAGGCACTATATGCTAAAAGCGACAAAGGCAATCAAGAATCTTATACTGATTTCGCGCTCTGGGGAGGACTTGTCCCAGGGAATGAAAATCATTTGGCGGAATTGGCTGAAGAAGGAGTTATTGGATTTAAAGCGTTTCTGTCAACGACCGGGAACAAGGAATTTGAAAATGTGGATGACATAACATTATTAAACGGGATGAAAATCATTGCCGGTTTAAACAAAGTACTCGCGCTTCACTCAGAAAGCGGCCCGATTACTGACTGGCTTACAGCAGAAAAAGTAAAAGCAGGACACGTATCAGCGGACGATTATTTGGCAACCCGACCGATTGCGGCTGAGGCAGAGGCTGTCCAACGTGCATTATATTATGCGGAAGTAACCGGCTGTCCGTTACATTTTGTGCACATCAGCTCGGCAGAAGCAATTGAAAAAATTGAGGAAGCAAAGAGTAAAGGTATGAATGTAACAGTCGAAACATGTCCACATTATTTACTTTTTAATCAAAATACTTTGCGTGAAAAAGGAGCGGTCGCTAAATGTGCTCCACCGCTACGTATGCCAGAAGAGCAGGAAAAACTTATTCAATTACTCATCAACAAGAAGTTTGATATGATTTCTTCTGACCATTCACCATGCACGAGCGATTTAAAAGATCCGGCTACTTATAACCTTTTCCAAGCATGGGGCGGTATTAGCGGTGGCCAATTTTCCTTCCTTTCCATGATGGAATTGGCTTTGAAACACAACATACCATTCGAACATATTGCAGAGTGGACAGCCTTGAACCCAGCAGGGCGCTTTGGACTTTCATCAAAAGGGAAAATTGCTGAAGGGTATGATGCAGACATTGTCCTCGTTTCTGTTGACGAATCATTTACTGTTACAGAAGATAACTTTTTCGCTAAAAACAAAATCAGTGTTTATATAGGACATACGTTCCCATGTAAAGTGATGAGCACGATCAACCGTGGACAGGTTGTCTACGAAGAGGGTGTCATTCGTTCCGAGCAGGCTAGTGGAAAATGGATAACACCAAAAAAATAAAACCAATAGTAAAAGCTGATTGAAGATGAGCATGTTGCTTATCGGTGGCATCGATTACATCGATGTCATTTTTTTATATAACTGTTATTAACAATCATCACCCATCTGAATACTAATAATTGATTGTATTATTTATAAAATTGGTAAAAAGGGAATCGCTATATAATAAACTGTGGTCAATTGGAGGGAGTAACTTTGAAAATTGAGTACGATTATAAATTCGGATTGCCACGAAGCATTGTATGGAAGTATATAAAGGATGAAAAGGTACTAAGGAACTCCATCCCAGGCTGATCTCTACTTTTTTACCTGGAGCATGGATGCATTTTTTAAGAGACTATTATGAGCCTATGTGTGTGGCGCAGATTTAGTAGAAAAAATAAAAGATATTCCCCTAACCAAATTAGAGAAATTAACTGAAGAAGAAATAAAAAGAAAACTTACCTCCATTTATAAAAAAGGAGTTGAAAATAATACAGATCTCTAAATGTTGGTGAAAAATGGTATAGAAAACACCCAGAGCAATATAGGGAATTAAAAAAATCAACTGGCTTTTATTTAGATAATGAGTCCTTAAAGAATCTAAAGGTTAAGGTTCAAATATTTCATTTTAATAGCTATAAGTATGAACCGAGAATCAATGAAGGCTTTTAACTCCACTCTTAAAAACAAACAGCAATTGAAAGCTCGCCAACTGTCGAGTTTTTTATTCTAGTGACTAATAAAGATGCAGATCAATTAACTAATCAGTCAAGTGGGAATTTATAAAAAAATTTGTCTAAAAATTCAAAGTAATGGATTGACAACAACACTAATTAAGATTTATAGTGTATTCAACAATTAGTATCATTAATACCAAGTAAACCAGTAGGTGAAATAAGAGTTAGTGTTAAAGTTTTATGGGACCTCTCCTCAGCAGCAAAAAATTTAATGAAAATTGTACTTTTGAAAATATGTGGAGGGGATCCTTTTGGGATTGAAACTTAGCATTTTGGATCAAAGCGTCATTGCTGAAAATGAAACCGCCTTTGATGCCTTTAACCATTCCATTGAATTATCACAACGGGCAGAAGAGTTGGGGTATCAACGCTTTTGTGTATCTGAGCATCATAATGCTGAGAAATTAGCAGGATCAGTTCCAGAAGTATTAATAGCCCATCTTCTCGTAAAAACGAAACAAATTCGCATTGGCTCTGGAGGTGTGATGCTCCAGCATTACAGTCCATATAAAGTGGCCGAAACCTTTAATGTATTACCTTTATTATCACCTGGGATCGAGTCTATTTTCTACAAGCAAATATAACGTAAGATAAGTTAACAAAAATGGAGACTCACAAAGATAATTGTATTAAATTATCTATATATAAATATTAGGGAGGGCTTCATATGGGCACGAATGACAAAGTTCTTTTCGCTGGAGATGTATATAAGATAATATACGATTATAAAAATGGTCTGTACGAAATTAAAAAAGAAGACGAACGCGGGAAAGTGGTATTGGTTTCTGAAAATGACATAAATAAGTTGTTTTAATTTTTATAAGAGGTGCAATCGATTCTAGAGTCTATTTTCTTTTAAGGAAATAGGCTTTTTTTTTAGTAAAGGAAACATAACATAAATTACATAACTATTTTTGAGGAGTGACGTAGATGGCCATTCAAGTTGACAAAAAGTTTTTGGAAAAAGGTCATGTGGGAGTAATGATTGAATGGCTTGCTTCGTTTGGAAAAACGGAGAATGAGGGTGTGACAAGACTTTTGTATTCTCCATCCTGGCTCGATGCGCAGCTGGCGTTAAAAAGTAAAATGGACCAATCGAAACTAGATACGTATTTTGACAGTGTCGGAAATTTATTTGGAAGATTACCAGGTTCAGAATCCAATGGGAAAACCATCTTGACCGGCTCTCACATCGATACGGTAGTCGATGGTGGGAAATACGATGGTGCCTATGGAATCATTGCCAGTTTCATCGCTGTATTAAGGCTATTTCAAACCTATGGTTACCCAAAGAAAACGATAGAAGTCGTCTCTTTATGCGAAGAAGAAGGAAGTCGTTTTCCGCTCGCCTTTTGGGGTTCGAGAAGTGTTAGTGGTGCCTACAACCTTGACCGAGTGAAAGAGGTGAAGGACCCAGAGGGAATTCCATTTTTAGAAGCGATGACACAAGCGGGGTTTGATCCGGAAAAGTATACTCCTCCAGTTCGGGATGATGTGGAACGGTTTGTGGAGATTCATATTGAACAAGGAATGATTCTCGAGAAAAATCAGAATCAAATCGGGATTGTGACCCATATTGTTGGACAACGCCGTTATTCGGTTCAAATCAAGGGAGAAAGTAACCACGCGGGGACGACTCCAATGCAATATCGGAAGGATGCAGTTAGCACGGCCGCCCATTTTATTTCATTTTTAACAGAAAAAGCGCAAGTTGTTGACCCGCAATTAGTCGCAACGGTTGGAAGATTAAACGTCAAACCGAATGTACCGAATGTTGTCGCCGGTGAGGTAGAGTTCAGCCTGGATATTCGACATCATCAGGAAGCTGTGATTGACCATTATTGTGACGTGATTTTCGCGGAGTTTAAACGATTCGCAGAAAACTTAAATATGGAAGTGACCATCTCCCAGTGGATGGATGTAAAGCCGGTTAAGATGGATGGGGAGATGTGTATGTGGGCCAGTGAAATTGCAGAGGCGAAAAACTACCGTTACCAAGAAATGATCTCGGGTGCTGGACATGATGCCCAAGTATTTGGTCCGGTCTGCGCCACTTCCTTACTATTTGTACCTAGCCATAATGGAATCAGCCATTCACCAAAAGAATTTACGAGTTTGGAAGAGTTAGAAACAGGGATTGAACTATTAACTGAACTTTTATATAAACTAGCCTATTAAAGGGAACTAAAGGTAGAGACTGCATAAAAAATTTTAAAAAAATGTACTAGATTTAGTACTTAGTATCCATCCTCCAGAATATCTTTTTACGTAGATATGGCTTGATCATATTAAAGGAGAGATATGATGGATAACTTTGATGTCATTATGATTGGCAGCGGCCATAATGCTTTAATTACGGCTGCCTATTTAACGCGGGCGGGTCGCAGCGTTCTAGTATTAGAAAAAAATGATCGCCCTGGCGGATTTCTGCGCACCGAAGAGCTGACGCTGCCAGGTTTTAAACATGATGTGTTTGCTGCTGCACATCCTCTCTTTACAACCGGACCAGCCTACGCTGAACTAAGAGGGGATCTAGAAGCACGCGGGCTCCGATACATAAATACGGACCTGCCGACCGGTGTTTCGATGGAAGACGGACGAACGGCTGTCCTGCCTAGTTCATTTGAAGCGCTCATCGCTGAGGCGGAACGGCTGGCTCCCGGTGACGGCGCAGCTCTGGCCGGTATGTTTGAACAGCTAAATCCATATGTTAACGATGTATTTGGATTATTCAATATGGATCTCTCCAGTCCTGAAGCTGCACCGATCCTGAAGCGCTTGCTTCACAAAGGGGGCGGGGCGGGCTATTCGCCTTTCGCTGCCTCATTAGTTTCAACCGCCCGTAATACCGTCAGTTCTTTAAAGTCACCAGTGACACGGGCAATGCTGGCATCCTGGGTCACACACCTTGGCCGCACGCCGGATGAAGTCGGAAGCGGGATTTGGGTACCGCTGACGGTGATGGCACTGATGGGCGGCGGGATGCCGATACCTGAAGGCGGCAGTGAGAAACTGGTTCAAGCATTATCTCAACTGATAAAGGATCAGGGCGGCGAGATTCTTACGCATACTCATGTTGAGCGGATCTTAGTGGAGAACGGTCGAGCGATTGGCGTCCGAACCGCAAAGGGGAAAAAATATCGTGCCAAGCAGGCAGTCGTGGCCTCAACCACACCTGATCAGCTCTACCTCTCGCTCTTGGCCGATACGGAGATTTCACCACCGCTTCGAGCACAAGCGAAACAGTACCGATACGGCCGAGGCTGCGTCCAAATTCATCTAGCGCTAAGTGAGCCGCCAAACTGGCCAGATAAACGGTTTAACCGTGTCGGGCAGCCGCATCTAACAGATGGACTGGACGGATTCACTCTAGCGATTGCACAGGGGGCGGCCAATTTGCTTCCGTCCAACCCTACCTTTACGGTCGATTGTTCTACCAACCTCGATCCAACGAGAGCACCGGAAGGAAAAGCAATCATGAGAATTCAAGTGCTGGAAGTGCCCATCCGTCCACGTAGGGATGCGGCTAACCTTATCGATGTCGGAGATGGTACATGGACGCATGATTTAACCGAGCGGTTCACAGAACGCGTGCTAAATGTGGTGAGCAAGCATATCCCAAACATCCCAAGTGCGGTGATCGGAAAATATGTCGTCACACCGGATACGATTGCCAGGTTTAACCCGAACGCAGGACCGGGGGATCCCTACGGTGGGGCACACGATTTGGCGCAAAGCTATCTTTTTAGACCATTACCAGGGCAGCCGGGTCATCAGACAGCTATTCCAAATGTCTATATGCTTGGTGCTGCAACCTGGCCTGGACATGGCGTGAATGGAGGATCAGGTTATATTGTTGCGCAGCAGCTTCTCTCACAATAAAATATCTGAAAAGAGTAAGACCCTATTTCCCAGTGGAAGTAGGTTTTTTTTACTACAAATAGGAGAATCAGAATTGAATTCTTCATCGTGATAGTTGTGAAAGACAAATTTATAGTTTTTGCTGCGAGATTTGTCCTTCATACCGCTTAGACGGCCAATCATAAAAAAAGGAATGATAATAAAGAGCAGGTATCTGTTCCTTAAACAGCATATTCAGTTCCTTTTAACCATTCACAATCCAATTGAATACATATAATTGATTGTAATTTATGTGGTCAATTGGAGGGGGAACAGTGAAATTCGAGTACGAATACACATTCGGGCTGCCAAGGAACATTGTTTGGAAATATATCAAGGATGATAAGGTGCTACGGAACTCACTCCCTGGTTGTAAGTCTTTTTCAGAAGTGACCAGAGGTGTATACCAAGCTGAAGTGGAGATAAAAATGGGCCCCATTCAAGATCACTTTGTCCTTGAGATTCGACTCCATGAGAAGAAGCCATCCTCCATCCTTCAATTACAAGTAATTGGAACTGGTAATATCGGAGAAATTTCCGGTAAAGCTGAACTTTATTTTAATGATCAACAAGGGACGACCCAACTAAACTGTAAAGCTGAAGCACAGGTAACAGGTGCCCTCGCTTTGGCAGGTCAGCGTGTATTAGAGGGTGGAGCTAATAAGGGTTTGGAGACGTTTTTTCAAAAAGTAGAAAAGGAAATAAAAAGGAGTCTTTATTATTTGAAAAAAAAGGGCAGGTAAAATGGATTCCATTAGTCGAATCGATCTCTACTCCTGTAACATCATGGTGGGAAATGAAAATTGGCAATAAATAAACCAAGGAGCAGTGGTCTAAGGCCGCTGCTCCTTGTTTTATTTACGCGTTTATCCTTTGCTCATAGGATTCCTTCAGGCGTTTTATATCCTCTTTAGGTGGTAAACCAAAAAGTCGGGAATATTCACGGCTGAATTGCGATGGACTCTCATAACCTACCCGGAAGGCAACATCATCTGCACCTGCTGCCTCAGTTAATAATAAATGCCGTGCTTCCTGCAGTCTCAGTTGTTTTTGGAACTGTATAGGGCTCATCGCGGTAACCTCTTTAAAAATTCTATGAAGCGAAGAAACACCCATATTCGCTATTTCCGCAAGCTCCTCCACCCGAATAGCTCGATCATAATTATTCATGATATGTTCGATGGCGTCACTGATTTGATAGGTAGAACTTCCTTCTACTGCAATTTGCCCCAGTGCAGCACCATGCCGTCCTTGTAGAACCCTATAGATGATTTCCTTTTTGATAAGAGGAGCAAGTATCGGGATATCTTCAGGATAGTCAAGTAAGCGAACAAATCTGGCTACCGCGTCCAATAGAGATAACTCTATCAGGTTAACATACATACCTCTTTTAGTATTTTCTTTTTTACTCACACCCATTTGAAACTCTCCTAAAACTTCTAAAATTTCATTAGGCGTAAGTTCAAGCTTAAGAGCCAGATATGGAGACTCTGGAGAAGCTTCCGTTACTTGCCCAATAATTGGCAAGTTAACGGAAGTAACAAGGTAATCGGATTTTCATTCATCATCAGCCCCATAATCCACAGTGATGTTCAGATCCATGTCCACATCCTGCTGCACCTTGTCCGTAAACAAGCTGAACAAGCACAAGGCATTCCTGATGCAGATCCTGAAATGGTGAAATGGATTAGTACAAGGAAACTCGATATTTAATTATAGAAAACAAGGCTGTCCCACTTTTATATTGGGGCAGCTTTTTTAATAGTGAATCATTGGACTTAAGCTAACGGGGGCGTTTACTTGAAAATCAGGGCTACCAATCGGGTGGCTCTTTTTGTAAATAACCAAAGGAGCAGGTTAGCTGAAAAGATTTGATATAATGTAGAGAATACTTAATAAGGAAAAAGGTGGTCTTGGTATGGATAAAAGTGTGCAAGCAGATATTTTAGGTGCCCTATACGGAGAAATTAAACGATAAGACAATAATAGCAGTAGGTGATTAAAGTTTCTTGAATAATCCAATGTGGATTTATGAAGATCCATAACTGGAATTTTTGTAAATGCTGGCAGACTTATAAAAGCAATACAACTGTTTATATGTCAGATTTAATAAAGATGATGGGGAGTAGCTAGGTAAGATAATGAAGGTATATAAGCTAAAGAATAATTTTAATGGAATAAAAAAGGGAACACAATTCTATTTGATTGCTGAATCTGAATTTATAGGTGTCAAAGATTTTGTTTTACGAACTAGTGACTTAGCAATCAGGATATCAATTAATGAAAGGGAGATGCATAAAAATTTTATTTTATTGAAACATAGCTGAACGGTTTGACCAGTTAAATCAATTAAAGTAAACACGGGTGAAAGAGTGAAGGAAAAATAAAAAACCACTCAGAGTGGTTTTTTAATCTTGCATTGCTCCTGCCTCTCGAGAAGTCATTGCACCTTGTCCTTGGCTTACATCTTTTTGAATTTCTTGTTTTACTTTTTGTGCATCAGTTCCGGCAAATTCTGGTCTCATAATAGAACCCACATTCTCTTTAGCTTGTTCCTGTTGCATAGAATTCCTCCGCATTTTATTATTTAACAATCTTATTATTTACAAAAAAATACTCGGTTTATCCTGAGGATTTGATCGAATTTCACTTAAAGGTAAGGGCTCTTTCACTAAAGGGTGCTAGAGTTAAAGACCTGCTTAATATACAACGCAGGTCTTTATTACGAAGGATAAAGGGAATAAGAGATTCCTTATTGTTCTTCTATATTATATTTCTTCATCAGTTTCTTGGCTTGTTCGATTCCTTTTTCTGTTAGATACACTGATTTTGATTGCTTGCTGCCACGAATTAAATCATTCTCGGTTAATTTATTTAGTGACTCAAAAGGATAACCTTTCCAACTTCTCTGAGCCTCACCCAATCCATAATCTTCTGTAAAAGATGTTAAATGTAATAATAATAACGTTAATTCATCAATCTGATCTTTCATTTTATGCATTCCTTTACTTTTTACCTACATTATAGCTAAAACAATTTTCTATTTTCAAAAGTAGAAAATAATGCGTAAAACATATTTGTTGTTGAAAAATGGAACCTATGCCTTTTTAGTTCCGATAGCTTATTAAAGTAACGGGATAGTTGAAGAAGAAGGTGGCAAAAAAAAGACCCTTATTGACTGATTTTATTCAATAAAGGGTTTTTATATTTTCTTATTTTCTCAAACAATAATTGAAAGCTATATAAAAGCAAGGCTCTAAATTGAAGGAACAAAAAATGCTGGAATGGATTTATTCTGACTAACGTAGCTATTCGTGTTCGTTTTAAAAATTTTAATCCCCAAACATCAAATAATATATGAACTATGATATTTGTAATTAGATACAAAGGAAATCTACTGTATGTCAATTTAAGAATCCAGAGTGCTGAAAGAAAGAAAGGACCAAATACAAATGCAGTGTCACCACTTATTTTAGGATTTACTTTTGTATAAAACAACCACCACCTACGTTTTTTACCTATCGTGTATAATATTTTTGAGATGACACTAATAAAAATAGTAGCGGGTAAAAATCTAATTATTGTTCTCCGACCTAATATAGGGAATGAAAGCCAGGGTAGAACAAACAGTAATATTAATAGCATCTTTGGTTTCTTCATTATGCACCTCAAATTTTCTCATTAAGCAAATCAATGAGCGATTAGGTTTTATCCTTTATATTTGATCCGTGAATATTAAATACATACAAACTACAAAAGTCCACCCCTGAGGGTTCAAGGAAGAGTGCAATTAAAGAGCTGGTGCTTGTTAAGCTGACGGGTGCTTATGTTGAAAATCCAGCTGCCATCGAAGCAGCTTTTTTCTTCAGCTAACGGTCAGTAAGCAGAGGACAACAAAAAAAACGCTTCAATGCGGTTTATAGATTCAATATTTAAGTTATACCGTCTTAGCGTGCCAATTTAATCAATATCATTGTTGGTAGGCTCTACATATTGTTCATTTGTAGGAACTCCAAATTGTTTGTTAATTTCTTTAGCTAATTCATCTAAAAAGTCATCAGATAAAAAGGGACTATTTTCTTTGAACATATAATTCCTCATTTCTGTGTGGAATTTTAAAATATTCTACGAGGTTGAAATAATATCTATATTACTAACATTACCACTGTCCTAAAGTTTTAATCTTTTTACATAAATTTCATTTACTTTTGCTATTTACAGGAGTAATATAATCACAGTTTCAAATTCTTAAGTCGCTGAAACCATATGGTACGGGGGAACCATTTTTGTGGGTTGTTATTTAATCCATGGGGTGAATCCTTTCAAGGTAGGGCTACTCAAAGGTCCGAATCCGCCAGCTAACCTCGTAAGCGTTAAATGAGAAGGAAGGTGGAGCTTGTGACACAAGAAAAATGACGTGTCTACAGGTCTATTTACTATGACTTGTAGGCATTTTTTTTATTTATGTAAAAATATTGCTCTTTTTGTGGAAATTACTGTTTAAAGGGTAATATAAAACTTATTAACACTATTGGGTGGTGAGTAATTATGATTTCAGCCTTAAAAAGGTTTTTAATTGGACGACCTTTGAAATCCAATGAATTAGGAGAACAGAAACTTAACAAAACGAAAGCATTAGCTATCCTTTCATCTGATGCTCTATCATCGGTGGCATATGGTCCTGAACAAATACTGATAGTTTTGTTACAGTTGGTGCAGCTGCATTTTGGTATTCAATTCCTATCGCAGTTGGTGTATTAATACTTTTAACAGCTCTTATCTTGTCTTATAGGCAAATCATCTTCGCGTATCCTCACGGTGGGGGAGCATATGTGGTTTCAAAAAATAACTTAGGTGTAAATCCTGGCTTAATAGCTGGAGGCTCTCTATTGGTAGACTACATACTAACTGTTGCTGTAAGTGTGTCTGCTGGTACTGACGCTATAACATCTGCCTTTCCGACCTTACATAAATTTAATGTCGAAATTGCCATAGTATTCGTCATTTTAATTACAATTTTAAATTTAAGAGGAGTAACGGAGTCCGCATCAATTTTAGCCTACCCCGTGTACTTGTTCGTATTAGCGTTGTTCATATTAATTGGTGTGGGAATTTATAATATTCTAACAGGAGGAGTTTCGCCTGAATTACATCCCCCAATTGGTACACCTGTTACCGGAATCAGTTTGTTTATTCTTTTAAGGGCGTTTGCCTCGGGAAGTTCCGCCTTAACTGGGGTTGAAGCTATATCCAATGCAATTCCTAACTTCAAAGATCCCGCACCTAATAATGCTTCCAAAACGTTAATGATGATGGGCGCATTACTTGCCATATTATTTTCAGGAATTATTTATTTAGCCTACTATTATGGGATTACGCCAAGCGCAGAGGTAACCGTTGTATCACAGATTGCTGAGGAGACATTCGGACGGAATTTCATGTACTTTTTTATTCAAGGTACTACAGCATTAATTTTAATCCTTGCTGCAAATACTGGTTATTCTGCTTTCCCATTGCTGGCAGTTAATCTTGCAAAAGATAAGTTTATTCCAAGGATGTTTCTTGTTAGAGGAGACCGATTGGGATACTCAAATGGCATTATCATACTTGCAATCACTTCAATCATTTTAATTATTGCTTTTCAGGCAGAAACAGAGCATCTAATTCCTCTTTATGCTGTTGGTGTGTTTATTCCATTTACCTTGTCCCAAACCGGAATGATCGTTAAATGGATTCGCGAGAAGCCTCAGGGGTGGCTTCCAAAACTAATAATTAATACAATAGGGGCCATTATTAGCTTTATTGTCACAATGATGTTCTTTTTAACTAAATTCACTCAAGTATGGTCGGTATTAGTTTTTTTACCAATTATTCTTTTTGTTTTCTACCGAATTAGAAAGCATTATGAAGCAGTCGGTGCCCAGCTTAGCCTCACAACTTGTGAACCATTGATGCCAATTGAAGGAAATGTACTAATAGTTCCTGTTGCTGGCATGACTAATGTGGTAGCGAATTCGATCAACTATGCAAAATCACTTTCTCAAGATCAAATTATTGCAGTATATGTCTCCTTTGAAAGAGATGACGAGAAAAACTTTGAAGAAAAATGGAAGAAGTGGCAACCAGATGTAAGACTGGTGACGCTGCATTCGCATTACAGAAGTATCATTAATCCCCTTACCAAATTTGTTGATACTATTGAACATAAAGCTAGTGAATCGAATTACCGAGTCACAGTAATCATCCCACAATTTATTACAAAGAAAGGTTGGCACAATAGAGTCTTTTGACGTTGTAACCTCTGATTCCCACGACATTGGAACTGGCAAATTATCCTTGTGCATAATTTTTGAAAGGGCTTGTAGGTTTTCATCTGCGGTTTTTTCTAATTCCTCAAAAAACTTTCTTACTTCTTTCGATTCTGTGACTTGACTGAATCCGATTGAAAGAGCTTTTGCCATAATGCCCTTTTTAATGTTAAGAGAAACACTGATTATTTCTGAAGCAGATAAAAGTCTCCCTTTTCCGAAGAATCCATCAGTAAAATCTTTGGTAGAAATAAATTCAGGGCTCTCGTTAGGATAGAAATAGGGGTCCCTTTGGAATATTCCTTTTTCAAGCAATAACTCAATGGTTAAATCGTACATATTTTTTGCATCATTATCACATGATTTATAAAATTCCCGTATGTCCTTTCTAACAGAAACACTTAAAGCAGTTGTATGCCCCAACAAACCATGTATAGTCATAATATGTAAATAATTTAAGCAGAATGTGTCAGAAAACAATCTCTCTGCACTTTTTTTAAGGTCGGACTCAGTAAATCCAATTGGAACGGGAAATCCATCTTTCTCAATGAAGGAAACAAGCTGCTTCTTTTGCTTTTCCAAGGTCTCAATGGCAATTAAAAAAACTTTTTTTATTGATTCGTCTTCAATAATAGAAAACATATACCTATTTACTATATCAGTCATTGTTCCGTTTACATACTCTCCCCATAGTGTTCCTATTTCGGAAGAAGTAAGTTTTAAATTATCATTTTCCATTTTCTCACCTCTTCTGTATTATTTTCTAATTCAGAAAGAAGTATGAATTTCTTTGGACTTAAACTTTTTAGATGATAACAGTTGAGCCGTTTTCGGGATGCTGTACGTCTATACAGTGCTCCGAGATAGTTTTTGGATCCTCTTACAGAATGAGCTGCTTCTGTTAACGCCGATCTTAAATACTTATTTCCTTTTTTAGTTTTGGCTGATTTTCTTTTTCCAGCGCTTTCATTATGCCCAGGAACTAATCCTGCCCAAGAACACATATGAGCTGTAGTGGGGAATTGTTTCTTCACATCAGTCCCAATTTCGGATAGAATTTGCTCAGCCATTCTGGTCGCTATACCAGGAATCGAATCCAATCGTGATACATCTTCTTGATGAGAGCTGACTCTGCCCGCAACTTCCTTATCAAGCATCTCGATTTGCTCAGTAAGAAAATCAATATGACCTAAAATGGTTTTTAACATGAGGCGCTGATGAGAATCGATATACCCTTTAAGCGCCTATCACCGTGGCAATATAGCTACTATGTTGCGACAAATGGAGCACACCTCCGTTATGCAAGATTTTGGGCTTTACCTATATTTAAAATAGAACAGAGTTACTCAAGTACCAATCCCTTTTCAATGGAACTGTTCTTCAACTAAATGGGGCAAGAGTTAAAGAAGGGGACTGCTGCGGCAATCCCTTTTTTGTTGTGCTAACGGGCAGGTTTATTGAGTAACAAGGGCTTGAATTTCGTGTTAGAACTTTATTATTAGATATTTAATATAGTGGGGATAATACCACTTAAATTAAAGAAATTTTGCATGTTGGCAAAAAAGGGGGCAATACAAGATGAGTGAAGAAATCAATTTACATAGAAGTGCGATAAACATGTTGATGGCGACAAGCCGGACTTTCTTTATTCCTATTAGTCATCTACCGTCAGGATTACAAGAAGCTGTTACATCCGCTTACTTATGCATGAGAGCTATTGATGAGATTGAAGACCACCCCCAACTCCGATTGGAATCCAAACATAATCTATTACATTCAATCAGCTCGCTCTTGAAAAAGCCCTTCAATAATAAGAAGTTAATGGCTTTATTTCACCCATACCACTCCCTCCTACCTGAGGTTACCTTACGATTTGGCGATTGGATAAATCATTGTCCACCGACAATTGTAGAGAACATTTCGAATGCCACATCTACTATGGCGAAGGGGATGGCGGACTGGGCTTTAAAAGAGTGGCGGATTCAGAATGAAGAAGGTTTGAATGAATACACATTCTACGTTGCAGGTTTGGTAGGAGTTATGCTCTCAGATATTTGGAAGTGGTATGATGCTGTGGAAACGGACAAGGAATTAGCTATAGCCTTTGGTCGTGGCTTACAGTCTGTCAATATTCTTCGCAATCGTGCTGAAGATTTAGAACGAGGTGTGGATTTCTTTCCCGATGGATGGGAGTTAGAAGATATGTTTAGGTACGCCCGACGTAACCTAGCATTGGCTGACGTTTATTTAGAGGATATTAAACCCGGTCCGATCCTTAATTTTTGTAAACTCCCGATAGCACTTGCTCATGGTACACTTGATGCTTTAACAGAGGGGAAGGAAAAAATGAATAGAGCTGCCGTAACTGAAATAGTTAGTCGAGTAATAAATAGAAAATAAGATTCTACAATTTAAATTTTTATCTGTGTCCTTTTTATTTTGACTAAGGGATGGATGAACCGCCTCAGATGGAAGAACGGGAGCAACTAATGGAAAAATAAAAGTCCTCAGACACTTGTGAAATAAATTTTTCACGAGTGTTTTTAGTCTATTTAAGTAACCGAAGCTTCCTTCAAAGAACAATTGAAATCAATTGTGATGGAACATGACACCAACAATATCATTTGGAGAGGTTAAATTAATATCTGTAATTTACAAAAATAATAAGTACTTTATTGAACGGAAAACAAAGAAAACTGGGATATACAACGTCGATGACCAAAATGGTCAAATAAAAATATTTGATGCTTTGATATGGTAGTTTTGATTAGTTAAGAATGTGAAGGAATGTACTTAAAGTAACGGGTGCTTTAGCGAAAGATCAGAGCTGCAAATTGTGGCAGCTTTTCTTATTGTGCTACCATGAAAATAGACTAACGGTTGCATTAGAGGAAGATCAACTTAAAGGAACATTACATTAGAAAACCATCAGATTTTATTGAATCTGATGGTTTTTTGAAAGATGGTTTTAAAAAATGTGCTAATAAATAACCCACTAATTAAAAATAACATTGGCAACCAAACCGGTCCGAAGAGTATTCCCATTATCCTCAATGTTGGGGAATAGATTAGACCAACTGTTATAAAATAAGCAGAAAACACAAACGGCAAAAACGAAGATTCTTTTCCACCGCCAGCGTCTTTATAAGCATCCCACATGGCAAACATATATAGACAAGGATAAAACATCAGCCATTGATAATTCGTTCTATCAACGGCTGATTGGATATGACCATGAAAGCTTAACATGATTACTTCGTTAAAATTTGATTGAATGTTAATTAAAAATTCTAAAGAAATGATAAGTAATCCTTTAAGAAACTTTCCGTTTAAGATTTGAGAAAATCCTGGTAATGCAATACTCCAAAGGATGCTTTCAAGTTGTTTTGTTTTCTTCATTTTATTTCCCTCTAAGTATTAGCTAATTTATCATGGTCCACTACTTTTGGTGGTTGTTCCATCCAACCATAATCGATCATTATGTTTGCAGCGTCTTCTGTATATTTTAGAACTTCCCCTAAGATTCGGAGGTAATTTGTAGATAAATCACGTCTAGAACTTGTTGACAAGCTTGTTCCGTAATATCCAATGGCGCCCGCGGCTAGTGCATTTACATGAAACATCATTAGTTTATCGGAAAAAGGGGAAACCGTTGAGTTTAATACTTGGTTATCCCAAGACACAGAAGCAGGAAGATCATTTTCATTTAAAACGGAACTATAAATTTCAATATGCTTTGAAGCGATTTCTTTTCCTCTTGCCATAAAACGACCCACTTCTTTTGACCTTGCCACTTGACTGAAGCCGATGAATGTTGTCATAGCTAACACATTTCTTTGAAGATTAGCATAAAGATTCGTTATTTCTAACGTAGTGAGTGATCTACGTTCTCCAAACCAACCAGCTAAGAAGTTTTGTTTTCGAATAAAATCAACCTTTTCAGGAGTCGTAACATATGGTGCTCGTATATAGAGACCTTTAGATAGTAAAACATTTCCTGTTTTTTTGAGAAGATTCTTCGAATCATCGATACATTCTGAAAAATATTGGAATACATCAGAACGTGTTGCTAAAGACAACGAGATGCCATAAGCTTCTAACCCTATTGAACTCCATTGTTGAAGATAATAAAGAAAGTAAGGATCCGAAAATAATCGAGGAGCTGTAATATCGACATCTTCTTCTTTAAATCCGTATGGAATGGGAAATTTCTCACTGTTAAAGATTAATATAAGTTTTTTTACGTGTGAGTGTGCTAACTCTAGTGCAAATTCTACTACAGGACGAATCTCAGGATCCTCTGCTTTTTCCAAAAAGTATGTAAGTACACAAATTGACAGGCTATCATTCATGTAGGCAGTCCATAGTTGTGAAATTTCAGCAGACGTTAGTTTGATGTTATTTTCACTTTGCATAAGAGGTTTCCTCCATTAATTTGAAATGCAATCCTCATGTTATGTTTCCTAATACTGTAATAAATATTTATCCGTATTATGAATCCAAATATGATGAGAGAAAAAAGTCTTGGAGTTGACTAAGTTAAAGTACACAAAAAAAAAGAAGCTGAAGAATTCTTTTTTAGATTCTTTTTTAATTCTTACAAGATTTTTATACTGATCGGATAAAGATAGGGCTTTTCAGGTTCATTGATTTTCTTCAAGCCTGTAATTTTAATAAGTGGAAGTTCAGTCCCGTTAAATGTTGTTATATCTAATACACCTTCTGCTTCGACCCATGTATCCTTTACAAGGGAAGAAGGTTCTGAGAACTCAGAAAGAAATCCGATTATGCTAGCATCAGCGACACAGTGTGTAATCAAAAACCTTGAAATAACTATGTGGTTGTGGGACAAACCATCTTCTTTATATATGAATCCCTTTAATTTTATTTTTCTACCTTTAAATTTATTGATATCCTTACTTATCTCTTCATAATAAGCAGCAAATACATAATCGTTCATCACGATATTGGATTTTTGTTCTAACTTTTTAATCAGTTGCGCATATTCTTCCTCTGAAATATCTTTTTGATTTTCCAATAGATTTGGGTCCACTGGAGCATCAGATTCTGGGGATTCTTCCTGTCTATTTATGTTAGTATCTTCCCTTTGTTGAGTAGGCTTGCTGTCTAATTGATTTTTATCATCTTGAGGGGCTTGTGTCTGGTTAGACAGAATCAGCATAGCTCCTTTTTTATTGGCAATGGAGGCATCGAGCACTTTGGCGGGAATCAGAAACCCAGTTAACAATGGAAAAACAATAACAAAATAGGAAAATATTTTTTTTGTATTAAATCTAGAATCTCCATGATCATGGTTACAATTATGTTCATCGTGATGGCAATGATGATGACTATTATCCCTAGCTGACCATATTCTTGTATACTGGATAAAAAACAAAATCAAAAATATAATAGAAGCTATTTGGCTAAGACCTTCATATTTTGGATTAATAAACTTTGTCATTTCTCCGGTAAAATGCATCTTAAAAAGCAAACATGAAAAAGATAGTAAAATAAACGCTCTTATAGCCTGCTGAAAATGGAATTGCACGCCTTGTCCTCCTTAAAATAAACTTTGGACCAGCATTAAAGTGATAAAGACAATCGAAACAATCAATGCCAACACAACCATAACAAACCTAAATGGAAATACGCTTATCATCATAATTGTATTTTTTAAATCCATCATTGGACCGAATATTAGGAAGCCAAGGATGGATGTAAGTGGAAAGATACTGCTGAAGGAAGCGCCGATAAAGGCATCGGCTTCAGAACAGAGGGATAAAAAGTAAGCCAATCCCATCATTACAAGTAATGAAGATGTAGGACCACTTCCAGTTTCCAACAAGGCTCTTGCCGGCATATAGGTTTGTACAGTGGCAGCAATTAAAGCTCCCATGATAAGATATTTCCCCATATCAAAAAACTCATCAATTGAATGTATAAGCATTGACCAAAACCGGTTAGAAAAAGGTTGTTTTTTAGAATGAATAGCGGAGGCATCTTTACCGATTGACGCATTTAGTTGATTCCCTTTAAAAACCCAGCTGACTGCAAAAGCTACCATAAGAGAAACTAGAAAACCTAATCCCATTCGCAATCCAGCAATTTTGATATCGTTTCCAAATGCCATGTATGTAGAAGTAATAACGACTGGGTTGATTAGAGGACCTGTCAACATAAAGCCTATCGCGGCGTGGATAGGAACTCCTTTCGAAACGAGCCGCCGAACGATTGGAACGATTCCACATTCACAAGCAGGAAAAAGTGCCCCAACTATACAACTCATTATTACAGCCAAAAATTTGTTTTTAGGAATCCATCTTTGAATTAGATCTTCAGTAACAAAGATTTGGATAAAACCCGCGATAAGAACCCCAATTAAAACAAACGGAAGGGCTTCTATTAAAATACTTAGAAAAATGGTGTTCAGATTTAATAAAGATGGTGGAAAAGCCAAAGGAAGTTTAAAACCGGAGCTGAAAGAAAGAAGTAAAAGAGCCAGTCCAATCATTGAAAAACCTGTAATATCTACGATATTACTTCGAAGAATGCGATTCATGTTTACCCCCCAATTAAATTTATTCTTTTAATTCTTCATTATAAAATTTAAATCGAAATTATTACGTTTTAAATTCTAAAATAAATATATGCATTTGTAAATGAATTTAGGAATCATTTCGATTTAATTTTCTTTTAATTCTTATTTTTTTCAGTAACAGGTGTGCTATCCGGAAATTAGTATATATCCAAAGTTAGTCATTTTTTATATGGAAAGATATTTTGAACAAAGTAATCCATTCAAGTTAAAGAAGATAGCTTTTTCCGCTTGACATAAGAAACAAAATTGATATAAAATGCAAATCGTAATCATTTCGATTCGAAGATGTGAAATATAAGGAGGAAAATGTTGTATGCGCGTAAAAATAACCCTGCAATGTACAGAAACAGCTGATAGAAATTACATCACCACTAAAAACAAAAGAAATAATCCTGAAAGGCTAGAACTAAGGAAATATTCTCCCCGATTGAAACGCTACACAATACATAGAGAAACTAAGTAGGAACAATGGATTGAATCCAATGAACATTAGCAATGTTCGACGTATCTATGTTTAAGTGCATTCTATAAATCGTAATCATTTTGATTTAAAAAAGTAATAGGAAGGAAGGATACTATGAAAGACACAAGAATTCCGGTAACCGTTTTAAGTGGCTATCTAGGAGCAGGAAAGACGACATTATTAAATCATATTCTCCAAAACCGCGAAGGATTAAGAGTTGCTGTTATTGTCAATGACATGAGCGAAATTAATGTGGATGCCGAGTTGGTAAAACAAGGAGGGGGGCTAAATAGGACAGAAGAAAAGCTAGTTGAATTATCAAATGGGTGCATTTGTTGTACATTAAGAGAAGATCTTTTAAAAGAAGTGGAACGGCTGGTGAAGTTAGGAAATATTGATTATATAGTGATTGAATCAACAGGTATTAGTGAACCGGTGCCAGTTGCTCAAACATTCTCCTACGTTGATGAGGAACTGGGGATTGACCTTACAGAGTATTGTAGACTAGATACCATGGTTACGGTTGTTGATGCAAACAGGTTTTGGCATGATTTTGCCTCAGGTGATCTGCTTTTGGAAAGAAGACAGGCATTAGGTGAAGATGACGATCGATCCGTTGCGGACTTATTGATAGACCAAATTGAGTTTTGTGATGTTTTAGTCCTTAATAAATGTGATTTACTAAAAGAGGAACAATTAAATCAATTGGAGGTATTTTTAAGAAAGCTTAATCCCGAAGCGAAATTACACCGTTCCGTTAAGGGGAAAATTCCAACTTCAGAGATTTTAAATACAGAATTATTTAATTTTGAAAAAGCAAGCGAATCTGCTGGTTGGTTAAAAGAACTGGAGGCACCTGAGCATTTACCAGAAACAGAAGAATATGGGATCAGTTCCTTCGTTTATAGAAGTAACGTTCCATTTCATTCTGAAAGATTTAATCGATGGGTAGAAGAAATGCCCGTAGAAATAGTAAGGGCAAAGGGAATAGCATGGTGCGCAACCAGGAATGACCTAGCTTTATTGTTCTCACAGGCAGGTACATCTGTACAATTAGAGCCTGTTACTTATTGGGTTGCATCTTTGCCTCCAGAACAACAAACCCAGTATCTAGAGGAAGACCCTGCATTAAAAAATCACTGGGATGAAAAGTTTGGAGATCGTAAAAATGAACTGGTTCTAATCGGAATCGACATGGATAAAAATCTTGTGAAAGCCTCTTTAGATCGTTGTTTATTGAGCGAAGAGGAGATGACACAAAATTGGAATGAAATGAATGATCCTTTTGTATGGACAATTACTACAGCAGTATAAAATTTCGGTTGTCTCTTCCTGCATATGACCCGGCGAAAAACATTTGAGGCGATTGATTCGTATTGTTATCCAATTCGAATCACAGTGGGATTTTTTCACTAGTTAATGCGATATATGTATTACATTCTGGAAATCATGTGTAATTCTTATTGGCTAGGATGTAAGTTAGTTAAAGAAGACCATGTATCGCCAATACATTAACGGTTGTAAAATAAGAAACCCTGATAAAACTAGTTAAATTATTTAACGAGTATTATCAGGGATTTATTTTTTCTAAAAATAAAGGGATTACTCAATCAGCACTCCTGCATCAAACCCATAAGGCTGCTTAGGAGCTTCTATTTTTGAAATTTGTTTTATTTTTATGATTGGGATAGAACCTCCCTCATATTGGATTTGCTCAATCGTACCTGTTAGTTGTACCCATTTATCCTTTGGCAAGGTTGCTACATTCCCTTTTGCCATCATTCCATAAACTGAGGCATCTGCAGCACAACAGGTAATGCCAAATCGAGCCACTATAATTTGATTTGCATAAAATTCTTTTCCCTATAAACAAATCCTTTTGTGGTAACGGTTTTACCAATCATACTTGATAGATTTTCTTGAATGATATTCATTACAAAGCAATAATTTCCGAATTGCATTCTCGGAAACAAATGATTGAATAATCGCTGAAACAAATACGCCTAATAAAATAAAAGGAATGGCTTCTATAATAATACTTAGGAAAATGGTATTTACATTAAAAAAGGAACTTGGAATTCTAGTAAAAACGGGAAGGTTTTTAATCTCCTCTGCAAAGAGAAAGAGAAACAAGAATAAACAAAATATTAGTAGAATTAAACTATCTTTTAGAAATTTATTATATAGGTCACAACAAAATCTACCTCCTCGAATCTATCATTCCTATCATATGGATATGCTGTCCTAGTGAATTAATTCATTAAAAATGGGTTGACGAAATTAAAATCTCATTATAAAATACAATTCGTAATAGTTACGATTTACGAAGATGTGACAAACTTTGATTATATGAAATAAGTATTTTATTTAAATCGTAATAATTCCTAATTAATAACATGCTGGAGGTAAACATGAAAAAGCTAATTGGTACATTTATTATTTTTCTTCTGTTCTTAAGCGGTTGCTCCAACGCAGTTTCCACGAAAAATGAAAAGACTAGTGAAGGATCCAATAAACTGCAAATTGTTACTACATTTTATCCGATGTACTATTTTGCCCAAAAAGTGGCTGGCAACTCAGCAAACGTTGAACTATTAGTTCCGAACGGTGCAGAACCGCATGATTGGGAGCCCACTGCAAAGGATATGGCTAAAATTCAAGATGCAGATATGTTTATATACAATAGCCGATACTTTGAAAGTTGGACTGAAAAAGTATTAAAGAGTATTAATGATTCAAATTTAAATGTTGTAGAAGCTTCAAATGGGATTGAATTGATGGATGCACTAGAATCAGAGGAAGAGGAGCATAATTCTGAGCATGCGTCTGCCAAAGACCCGCATGTTTGGTTATCTCCGGTTTTAGCTCAGCAAGAGGTTGAAAATATTGCTAAGGCTTTAGAACATGCAGATCCAAAAAATAAAGACCAGTTTGAAAAAAATGCTGCAGATTTAAATTCTCAGCTTACCGATTTAGATCGCTTATATAAAGAGACCATTGATAAAGCAAAGAAAAAGGAATTTGTTACCCAACATGCTGCATTTGGTTATTTGGCAAAACAATATGGTTTAACTCAAATTCCAATAGCAGGTTTATCACCTGATGTGGAACCTACATTAGGTAAATTGGCTGCATTAACGGAATTAACAAAGAAGGATAATGTAAAAATTATTTATTTTGAGGAGTTAACCTCTTCAAAAGTCGCTCAGACGTTAGCCGATGAAATAGGTGCTAAAACTGAAGTTTTAAATCCATTAGAAGGATTAACAAAAGAAGAGCAAGAAAAAGGTTTAGACTATATAGATGTTATGAAAAAAAATCTTGAGGCATTAAAACTATCTATTTTAGAGTAATACTCATATGAGGCTAGGATTATTTATCCTTGCTTTTTTTTATCCTAAAAACGTCATTGGTATGGGAATGGGAATGTTAATAAAAAAATAACTTACTTTAATAAACATAGTCTTATACTCTATGGCTAATTTACTGTATTTATATTCAAACAATTATTAAAAAACTAAAAAAAGCATAGAAAAATAGACCCAGTAATACCATTTCTTAAAAAAGGGCTGGTCTCGTGCGATCTGTTTAAGATGAGTCAGTACCCTTCATCTTAAGATAGTATAAGGTGAAGCCTGAGTAACAACCAGAATAGGATTAATCTACCATGTGTGCTTCCCGTAAGGGAGCGACAGTCAGTGGTGCACCGTGGTCGTTGGAGTCAGACTAACGGATGGGCTCTAACGCACCATAGTTCATCGACCTTCCTCTCCAGCCGTAGAATCAGTATTGACGGTTTAACAATATTTTCATTCTCTGTGGTGAAGAGCTGGTTTTTAGCGATTCATGGATGGCTAACGGGGCAGGATAGTTGAAGAAGGAAACCGTATTTATCCATAGAATATGATATAAGTAAATGCCAGGGAGAAGGATGATGGACCTTGAAAAGGAGATCCTCAATCGAAAAAGCTGAATGGTCGAATGAAAGAGAAAGGTAATATAAACAAGACTGTTTGGATATGGTTTTTAGCTTTGGTGATACGTTAAGTATCAGGAATGATACAGTGATTATAATTAAAAATGGAAATGAAATAGAGATTGAAAAACCTATTGACCGAAAACATTTTGGTACGAAACTTGGTTGAAATTAAGAACTTTATATGAAATAGAATGAATATCTAATTTTTTATTAACGGGTGCTAGAGCTCAAGAAGGAACGCTGCGGCGGTCTTATATTCTTATTTGACTAACGGAGCAGTTTAGTTGTGT